>SUTL01000090.1 GCA_015062925.1 Methanobrevibacter thaueri | reverse complement strand
TATTGTTGCATTATCACCAACTTTAACATCACCAGTTGCAACTTCAAAAGTATAATCACTTACTTTAGATACTGTGAAAGTAGTAGTGTTGAAACCAAATAAGTTATTTTCTGCTAAGTTAATTTCAACATCATAAGTGCCTTCTTTTAAAGTATCTTGAATAGTGTAGACAAGTGAATCTTTGCCTATAACTTTAACTCTTTCAAATTTAGTGTAACTTCCATTGGAAACTGTTACAGTAACATTAGCTGTAATTGGTTGAGTGAAATTGAATGTGATATTTTGATCTTCACCATAGTAAATACTAACTGGATTGGTAGTGATATTTACAGTATTGAATTCTAATTCAATCTCTTCATTATGTAATGTAACAATTACTTTATGAGTTGAATTAGAACTTGTGTAAATAGCTCTGAAATTACCATTAACTAAAGTAGCAGTTTGATTAATATCACCAGTAGAGGATACTAAATTTACAGTCATCGGTTGGAAGTTTTCCATACCATCCTGGCTTTCAGTACCATTCCAAGTTAACATACCAATAATCTCATATTGATTATTACCTAAATAATTCTCAGATACTGAAAATATAGCATATCTACTAACTGGAAAAGTCCAATTTCTATCATATGTTCCATCCGGATTTACCACAGTTGATGGTGAAGCCATATAATTTTGCCCAAACCAAATATTATCAATATTGATAGTACATGGGAGATTAATAGTACCAAATCCTTCTGCACCAACATTGAACATACAATACTCAAAAGTATGGATAGAATTTTTAACTATATGGTCTTTAAATAACTTTTTATTAGTTAATTCTTTATCAAAATAACAATTAATCCATTTAGAATTATATGCTGATCCAGTAACTCCAGCATTTTTATCTAATCCTATAAATGAACAATTATAAAATACTCCCAAATTTGCAACACCATAAAACGGATAATAATATAAATTCTGATTTGGAAAATTATCAACAGTATATCCTGAGAAATCAAATTTTAAATTTGAAAAGGTAAAATTAGAAGAAGATTCTGTTAAACCAAAAGCCTGAGGAATATTTTTAGCTTTTTTATTATACATATTTTTAATTACAACATCCCCCAACCCATTAATATTTAAATTACTTGTATTAAATTTCAAATATGAACCTAAATAATAAGTTCCATTAAATATATTTACAGTAACTTTTTTTTGACCATTAACATCATTACATGCTAATTCTAATGTTGAAAAAGGATTTTCATATGACCCGTTTCCACCATCTTCAGTAATATTATTACCTACCCAAATTTCATAGTCATCAGAATTAGAAATTTCATTATCCAAATCAAGCTCAACAGCACTTATTTTATCAGCATTTGATATTTCATTATCCAAATCAAGCTCAACAGCACCTATTTCTTCAGAATAGCCTAATGAAAAATTAGAATTTTCCATATTTGCATATTCTTGATTTAAAATGGAATTTTGTTGATTGAGAGAAGAATTCTGTAAATCGATTGCAGAACTTGCACCAATAGAACAAAATAGTACAAAGATTAAGAATATAATAAAAATATTTTTTGAGTTCATGAAAATCATATACTGAAAATTAAGTTAGTAATAATTAATTATTATCACTAACCCATAAATTATCTGCTTTTACAGCGTTATCCCCAGTAGTAGATGCAGTACTATTAGTTGCAATCAAATTATTATACATTACGTAACCATCAGTATTAGTATCCAATATATAAACTGCATAATCCGCATTATATACAGTTACATTATTCTTTTGAATATCATAATAATGACTATCAGAAGTAGACTGACAATAACTTATACCATATGCACAATAATTTTCATGATAACCTGCAGTGTTATTTACAGTTATAGTATTTCCACATACAGTTGCATAAGTGTCTTGTAATTCCATACCAGATACTAATGACCATGGGTCACTACCTGCTTTACCAGTTACATCAATATGATTACCGCAAACTGTAATGTTAGTAGTACCATAATAGTTTTGAGAGTATATACCTAAGTTAGGTCCTTGATTTCTTGTAGTTAAGTTGTTATTGCATATTTTTACACCAGTGTGTGGTCCAGTGAGTTGAATACAGTATGCTGCACCAGTACCATTACCTTCATAGTTAGTATTAGATTTGTTACCATTCATAGTTACATTATTACTGCAAATTGTTAAATTATTACATCTGTAAGCATCGATACCATAAATATAACTGTATTGATTAGTAGTTGTTACAGTATCTGATTCACGAATATTATTTCCACGTATTTTTGCATTTTCAGATTGTGCTATGATAAACGCATCTAATGTTGGGAAACCACCAACACGTTTATTTCCAATTACTGTTAAATTATTTTTATCAAATCTAAAATTATCACATGATCCAACTGCCACACCTGCAACAAAATCAGAAGCAATAGTGCTTACAGCATACCAATCAGGTTGTTTGAGCGGTACAGTTGCATTAATTTCGTTTCCATATATTGTTAAGTTTTCACTGTTCATTGCTTTAATTGCGTAATTATAGTTTGCAGCATTTTCATAACTACAATTATAATTTATTTTATTGTTTATTACAATAGTATTACTTGCACTTTCAATATCAATTGCATAAGAATCATTATTTTGAGGAGCATTTATAATTATGGTTGCTCCATTTAAAACAATTCCGTTGTGTAATAAACCAAATCCAATATTAGTAAAATTAGATCCAGTTGCGGTAATGGTTATTGATTGATTAAAATTAAGGGTTGTGTAATTTGTTGAAGAGAAATTTCCACTGAAGATTACTTCATCTACATTTGCATTATCAAAGACACCATTTGTAAAGGCATTATTCAAATCACTTTGAGTTGTTATGGTAATTGAATTTGACCTGGTTGGTAAGTTTGGTACTTCAATTTCGCAATTGCAATTAGTGCAATCACAACTTCCAGTGCCTCGATCTTGTTCTACTTCATCTACTGAATCTACAGTATCATCGATTTCAATGACATCTGTGTCATCAGGTACGGTAATGTTGTCTACATCTGTTGCACTGGCTGCACTTACGCAGCAGATTAACATGACGAACATTACTAATCCAATTAATTTATAATTAATCTTCATATCTTATCACATCATTAAATTTTTTTTCGTGCAAGTTTTTTTTCTGAAAACTTGCACCATTCAATTTATTTTTTCAAAAGAAGTTTAATTTTTACTTTAAAATGCAGTTGATTGTATTAATCTACTGCATTTCACTGATTTTGATAAACGTTTTGTTATCACTTTAAATTTTTAAATTTAAGTTTAAAATTAATATTTTGATAATTATTTGATAATTTTTTATTTATTAATGTTAATTGGTATTTCTAGTTGAGTATGGTTGATTTAAGTGATGGTAACCGTTTGGTTACCTTGATTTTTTCTAAAGATTTTAGAGTCAATTTTAAAAATAGCCTTAAAAATTCTGCAGGCCAATTAACAAAAATGAATGGTCTTTAAAACAATACTTTAAACAGTTTTAAGGGAGTTTAGGTTTATTTAAAATAAAATGGTTCTTAGTGTTTGTGCAGGTTGGTGTGTAATAAAATAAATTTGTTCGAAAAACACCTTAATTTGATTTTAAATTAAACATTGAAATCATTTGATATGAATTAATTGGACTTTAAATAAGTGATAACTAGTAATTTGTAGTCTATATTATTCAAATATATTTTTAATCATGTAATTTTTCTTAGTGCAAAAAATTCACGGGAAAATAATGATTTAACAGATTTTAATAAATTCAAATATAATTGATAATCGGAAAGTTTATATTGATAAATTGATAAATCATATATCAAGTATAAGTTATCAATTTGCTTGTACTAAATTAAGCCTTAAACATTCTTAAAAATCATTTAAGAATTAAATAAAAAAATCTGCTTAATTTTAAAAATTGTAAAAGAAGTTCGATTCAAACTTATAGGTGCAGTAGATTAATACAATCTAAAGCATCCGAAAATCACGTTAGTTATTATGAGAAAAAAATATTTTTTTCTGCATAATAACATGTGATTGAATGAAGATTAATAGAAAAGATGCTTTGAGTGGTGAAATATTTTTTTGTTGAGGTCAAAAATTTTTTTATCCCGCTCAAAGATAATCTTTTCGCCAGTAAAATAATTTATTGTATTTTACTTATTATCATTATATTTTTCATGTATATATTATTTTTTATACTAGTTCGAGCAATCTTATCTCTTTGAATTTTTCAAAATAATTATCAAGAGAGAACATAATCCAACTTAAAACCTTAGAAATCACAACGCTTGAGCAGTTGATGCAACTCCCATTAACATTTTTGTTTTTAAAAGGAACCTTCAATACAACCCCTATGTTTGTGGACGATTCCGACTACACTGCAAAAAGTGTTGCAAGTAAAATAGCTTAAAATGCTATTTTACATTTTTTCAGTTTGATTAATTAGAATTATGTTCTTTTTTGTGCAACTGATTTTTCCGATAAATTTATATTATCGGAGTCGTATAGAATATCATAGAACATATTAAAATAAGAGGTGAAAATATGCTCATATTAGCTACAAGTAAAATCCAAAGCAATTACCAGACCACCATCCCAAAAGAAATCAGAAAAAATTATGACATCGACAACGACACTGTCGTAGAATGGTCCATCAATGATAATGGAAATCCAGAAATAAATTTCAGAAAAAAAAGAAGTTTTAAAGATTTAGTTGGAGCTTTTAAATCTGATGAGAGAACAAATGCTGTAGAACTAAAAAGGAGTTTATACGAATGAGAAAAGTATTTTTAGACACTTCATTCATAATGGGATTTGTTAATTCCAATGATGATTTACATGAAAATGCCATAAAATTGGAAGAAGCCGAAAATGTATTGTCACAGAACTGCTATATAAACAATAATGTATTAAATGAAGTTTTAACATTAACTGGTAGGAAAATTAACATCGATGCGGCAGAAGAAACATATTACGGTTTAATTGATAGCTTTGAAATATTAAATGAATACGATATTGTCAACTACACAAGCAAAACCTTTGATATTTTCAAAAGAGTTGTTGGATCCAACAGCAAAAAAACAAAATTAAGCTTCACAGACTCAAGCATAATCTTAACCATGAAAGAATCAAATATAACCGATTTGGTTAGTTTCGATCAACAGTTCAAACATTTCGATGAAATTAATTTAATTGGTCCAGATTACTTATTAACATAATCACACCAAAAATTTAATTAGGAATTTAAAAAATAAAATAATATGAAAAACATTTACCAGAGCCACATAGTATACAAAATTTCATTTCCAATTGGAAACATAACATCCATTTTTTACCAGAACAATATTACCTCACCCATGTTATAAGCGAGCCAATTCGCCCAGGCCGACCCCACGCCGACCGTAAGGGAGGCGTGTGTGGGAGGCCTGGGTGAATAGAATTGGCGAGCAATACTTTAGGAGGAACAGACCCTTGCCGGTATGTTCCGTAAGTTATCAACTAATAAATAGTGTTTGTTTTATAATCATATCATTATATGCAGTCCGACCTTTAGGTCGGACTGGATGCCTTGAGCGTAAGCGAAAGGCCAATACTATAGACCTAACAATAATAGCCATGTCGAGTTTAGGAACAGGGGCTTGTCCCCTGTTCCGAGGTTAAGTTTTGAAATATATTTCTTTGTCGAATCCGAGGAATGGGGGCTTGCCCCTCCATTCCGAGTCGGTAATATGACAATGGTAGTTAATTCGGCATTGGCATTCGTGGGTAATTAAAGGGGGGCTTGTCCCCCCTTAATTAGGCATTAAGGGTTTCAATGCACGTTTAACACCACAAGATGAAATATAAAAATTATAAGGAGAGTGAAACACATCAAAACACCCCCCCCATCAAATAACGAGCAATTCAATGAATAATTCTAGCTCCGGTGGAAAAAGCAAAAACACCATCACAGCTAGATTCTAGTTCTATTGAATCCCATATCCTTTAAAATTTTATTATATTCCTCACGAGTTGTAAATGAAGGAGCATTCTCATCTTCACTTCCACCAGTAGATCCAGTTTCTTCACCTTCACCACTGTTTGCTGGATTTCTTCCTCCAGGTGTTGAGCCGTCTTTACTAGCTTCTATTTTTATTCTTCGCTCAGCCAGTTTTTCCATCAGCTCCATATCAACATCACCAGATAATAGTTTATCAATTATCTCTTTGTCTTGAGCGTTTTCATTATAGTTAAAGTTATATTTAGCTTCGTATTCTTTTATTTTCCTTTCATTTTCAGCTTTTCTAAGCTCAGATAATTCTTTTAAAATTTCATCTTTAGAATCAATGAAATCCTTATTTTCTTCAATAGCTTTTTTTATCTCATCGTATTTTTTAGATTCTTCTTTAAGGTTATTAATCTCATCCTGAAGTTTTCCAATCTCCGCATCCTTGCCTTGCAATTTTTCCAATAATAAAGAAGTGGCCACATTAGTATCTTTAGATGGTGCAGGTTGTGGCTGTGGTGCAGGAGGTTCAGGATTTCCAGTTTGACCTGTCTCACCGGTTATTTCAGAATTCAACAATCTAATTTTTCTAGGGTTTTTAGTAACTCCAACATCTATTAAACTCATAGTATCAATTCCAAATGAATCTCCGTTATCCTTTAATAAGACATCAACTTTAGGAGATAATCCTTTTCCTTCCATGTCCAGTTCATCAGGAATTTCAAGGAATAGCTTACCTTCCTCGTATTCAATATTGTTTCCGATGCCGACATAGATATTGTCATGTTCTGAAGTGAGTGGAATTCCTCCACGGTAGTTTTCAGCTATTAGCTTTAAATCATCTTCAGTCCATTCTACAGGTTTGTCAAGTCTATCATCCAAGTCAGAGTAATCGTATGATCCAACTTCAAAAAGTTCATGTCTCATTATTATCACATTTTTATTATATTAATTATTATATATTTTATTATTTATTTTATATAAACTTTTATTATATTTTTAGTGTGATGCAGAGGAAAAATATTAAAAAAAATAAGTTGCCAAATTAATTTTAATCTCAAAAAATGTTTTAAAAATTATGAATCAGAAAAAAATATCATGAATTTTTAGACATAAAAAAAACAAAGTTGTAAAAACAGTATAGGGAAAATTATAATTATTTTCATGAATTATTGAAGAACCCACATACCACCCAATTCGCCCCTCGTCGAGACAAGGATATACAGGCTGAACTTCTAATGAAGTTTTTACCTTCAAATAAACAATGTAAATATGATATCTCCATCCTTTGATAAAAAATGAAAATAATTTAGGTACAATTAAAAAAAGAATTTAATGAATATATTTAATCTTTTTAAATACCTCATCAGCTCTTTTTAATGATTCTACCTCTTTTGGTGTTGACGGAGAAT
>SUTL01000089.1 GCA_015062925.1 Methanobrevibacter thaueri | reverse complement strand
TGGCCTACTTCATCACCTAAAGCAGCAAAAATACAGATAAGCAATACAATTAAACTTAAATCCGGAATATGATAAATTAAACAAATCACAACAAGAACTATTAAACTAACAATATGATGAATCCCATCAACTTTAAAAGCTAATAAGTTACCAATTAAAATAGCAAGAAAAACATAAGCTGCACCAGCATCACTAACAAGAGCAAAACCTGAAGCTAAACCACATAAAACACCAAAAATACTGGCAGAAGTTAAATTATGATTTATATCAAACAAATCATCCGAATACTTCATGAAAAAACCAGAAATTATGAATAAAATAGCTAATAAAATATAACTCATAGAATATCACCCATTAAGATTATCCAAAGCAGCTGCATAAATTAAAGGGAAAATAACTGTAACATCACCCACAACACTGGCAAGATTAGAACCGCATCTTGCTTTTGCCCATGATTTCGCTTCTTCAAGAGGTGCTCCACCTAAACTACCTGCTTCAGGACGATCCATTGTAATTTGAATAGCTGAATCCAAACCTCCTTTAATAACATTGGAAGCTAATGTATAATGTTTAGTAAGACCACCACCTAAAAGAATTGCTCCAACCTTATCTGAAGAAAATACAATATCAGATAAATAATGCATATCTTTAACTGCATCAACAGTGAAATCATGATCTTGTGAAAATATCCATAACTGTAATCCCATCATGGAATCAATTAACCCCGGTGCAAAAACCGGAACATTATTCCTTGCAGCTGATGCGATAAATGAAGATTCATCCTCAACCAGCAAACCAATTTCATATAATAATTCCTGAATTGAAACATGATTTTTTTGAGAGGATATTTTTTCAAATATTTTTGTTATTTCAGTTTCAAAAACAGTGAAATCATCTGAACCAACATTAATATCTGCAATTCTACCAATACCTTCACTGTTTAGTTCTTCATCATCACGTCCTTCATGACGATAATGTGATCCTCCAAATGCTTCAAGTAAATCATGAGTTATGTTTGCTCCACTTGAAACAATTAAATCCACATGACCTTCTTTAATCATTTTAGTTACTATGTTTCTCATACCACCTGGAATTAATGGCCCCCCCAGACTCATGAAAACATTCATATTTTCATCCTGTATCATTTCTGTTAGGATGTTTGTGGCTCTTGCAACTCTACCTGCACCTAAAACTCCTGATGAATCAAATTGACTGATTAAATCAGATATTTTCATGTTTTTTTCAATTTTGATTTGATTAACTTTCATTAAATCACTTAATAATTAGTAATAATTGGGAATTGTTTTAGGTTTGTTATGCAATCAAGTAAATCTGTTCTTGTTACAATTCCAAGTAGATTCTGATTATTATCTGCTATAATTAATCTTGAGATGGATTTTTTAAGCATGACTTCTATTGCATTTGCTATTTTCAGATTTTCATTTACAATAACAACATTTGTGGACATTAATTCGCCTATTGTTTCATGTTCTCTATCTTCAGCTATTGCATTAACAAGATCAGTTAATGTAAATACACCTATAATTTGATTATCTTTAATAACTGGTGCTCCATCAATACCTTTGCTGGTTAGTTTTTTTGCAGCTTCTTTTATTGTGCAGTCTACATCGAATGATACTACTTCTCGACTTGCAATTTCTCCTACTGATAGTTTTGGAATGCTTCTTATGGTTTTTGTATCTAACAGAAGAATGTTGTCCATATCATCACGTCCAACAATTGTTCCCATTACTCCAAGGTTGTTTACTGGTGTTGGACCTATTCTTATTTCATCACCTAAATGTAAGTTTTTTATACTTCCAAGGACTTTTATTGCTGCTTCACATTCTGTTGGTTGTGGAACACTTGTGAATTCTATTCTGGCAACAGATATGTCTTCCATTTTTTTACCGTTCCTGTATATTGGTACTTTGGAATCATTATCTGTGACTGATATGTTTAGGAAGTGATATGCCTCTATTGTTGGTTTATATCCTCCTCTAGGTCCTGGAACTCCTTTAACTAAACTTAAACTTCTTAATGATTGCATTTGGTTACGAATAGTGCCTGGATTACGGTTCATAACTGCAGCAATATCTTCTCCTTTGATAGATTTACTATTTGAGGATTGATACAGGTTAATTAAAGTTTGTAGTATTTCTTTTTGAACAGATGTTAACATGTTACACCCCTTTTTGTTAAGTTAAAATAATATACTTTAATTTTGTTAAAGATACCTTATAAATATTAATGATTTATCATGAATTTTACGAGTGAAAATTCAACCCAAACATGAAAACAATAACATATGAAAAAAGACCAATTCAAATTTGGAATATGAATTAAGATTATTTCATAGCCAAATCCATTATACTGAATTGTTCCCCTTCTTTTACTGGTGTTTTTTCAAAACCTCCGAAAGCAGAACGTGCAAATTCCTTATTCATTCTTTTAGATACTTCATCAAAAATCATCTTATAAGCAGTGCATTGAGGATCAACTGCATCAGGAGTTTGATATGCAACAATTGCATTATAAGGACATCCCCCTTCACAATACTTAACATGTTTGCATTTTTTACAGTTTTCATCAACATAATCTCTGAATTGCTGAAGTTTTGCCCATGCCTGAGATGTTTTTAAATCATCAAAACTTGGATTATCATTAACATTTCCTAAAACATAATTTTCCATTCCCACAAATCGGTAACATGGATAAATAGAACCGTCTGAGCCAACTGCAAGTGTTGTACCTATACAATCTGCAAATGTGCAAAGTGTACCTCTTCTTCTAAGTGAGCTTTTACAGATATGATCTAAATCCATTATTGTAAATTTATCCAAGTCATATAAATATTTATCCAACCAGTTAATTAACAGTTTACCATGTTCTTTCTGATCAAGTGCCCATGGATCAGCATTATCTCCTCTAAGTGATGGAAGAGCGGCATGGATTTTAAGATTCATTTTTTCTTTTTTGAAAAAATCATATAAATCATCTGAGAAGTCTTTTGAATAATCGGTTACTGTTAAAACAAAGTTAATTATTAATCCTTTGTTTTTTGCAAGTTCATATTTTTCCATTGTTTTTTTAAAATAACCTTCTCCTCTTTGATAATCATTAATTTCTTCTGGTCCGTCAATACTTGTACTTACAACCACATTGTATTGTATGAATAAATCTATTAGTTCTTCTGTTAATAGCCATATGTTGCTTTGAAGTGAAAATCCTTCGAAATTTGGTATTTTTGATAGTTTTTCCAATGCCTGTTTATAGAAATCATATCCTGCTAGTAATGGTTCTCCTCCGTGGAATGTAAAGTGAACTTTATCATCTCTAAAATCTTTTAACCATTCTATTATCTGATCAATAATAGTTAAATCCATCATTTCTTTTTTATTTTCTGATCCCCAGCAGTATTTGCAGTTTGACGGACAGTTTAATGTGGGAATAATCATTACATGAAATGTCATTTTATTTTTATCCGTGAATTTTGTTTAGTTCCATTAGTAACTTTTTTTTCTCGTCCGGATCCATATTTTCGTTTACAAAGAATAGGTATCCGCATTCCTCGCATTTAACAACATCCATTTCTGCATGTGCCCTATGATTATCTAATAGTTTTCTATGTGCGATTTTATCTTTTGATCCGCATTTTGGGCATGGTGCGATTAATTCTTCTAGTTTCATTTTATTTCACCTTGGTTATTATATGTGTTTTTTGAAGTATTTAATTATATAGATTAAATAGAAAAGTTTAAATAAGATGTTTCAATGACTGCAATTTTACAAAATGACTTCAACAAGGTTTAAATAACAGACAAACACATAATAAATAAATAATTAAAAAACAAAGTGATTAAAATGCCATATGACTACTACGAACACCTGAAAAAACAACACGAAAACAAAGACTATACCGAAACAACCGATATAGTAAGGAAAAAAATCTGGAACGAAACAATAAACTTTAAAATATCCAAAAACTGGTTAAAAATAGAAGATATAATTCTAAACAAATTATATCTATTTTTAAGATATACCTAACGATTAAGCAACCTTACAAAAAAACCATAAAGAGGAAAACCCACATGTTCAACAAAATACAAAAGATACTTAGAACCAGGAATCTCAAATTCATTTTTAACCTTCTCTAACTCCCCAATAATATCCAATTTTTGAGGACACTTTCTCAAACACTTCCCACATCCATTACACAAACCAGCATTACCTTTAGCACCCATAACACCACCAACATACTGATAATAATCAATACGGGACTGATTAAACAAACCTTTATGATTAAAAAGATACTTCTCATTATAAATCTTTAAACACTCAGGAATATTAACACCTTGAGGACAAGGCATACAATAACCACAAGTAGAACAATTAATCTTCAAAGAATTTCTAATAACACGCTTAACAAGTTCAACAGTTTCCATCTCCTCAAAACTCAATGATAAAGGAGTAGTCTTATCAGCCACCATTATATTCTCATCAAGCTGTTCAATATTATTCATCCCAGATAAAACACAAGTAATATTAGGATTATTCAAAACCCATTCCAAAGCCCATGCAGCAGTACTTTTATTAGGATCAGCATTTTTAAAAATTTTCTCAGCTTCTTCAGGCATTTTACCTGCAAGAATACCTCCTTTCAATGGTTCCATTACAAGAACACCCATACCTTTTGAAGCAGCATACTCAATACCCTCCACACTAGCCTGAACATTCTCATCAAAATAATTATACTGAACCATCACAATATCCCAATCATAAACATCAACCACAGAAGCAAACTCCTCCTTAGGACCATGATAAGAAAAACCGATATGTTTAATTTTACCCTCATCCAATGCCTTATTAATAAATTTAATTAAATCCCTTTTTAACAACCTATTAATAGCTTTTAAATCAACAGCATGAATAAGATAATAATCAATAGATGATGTTTGAAGTCTATTTAACTGTTCATCCAATATTCGCTCCATATCATCATATTTCCGAACATTAATCGCAGGTAATTTAGTGCAGATTTTTACTTTATCCCTATACTCACCCTGGAGAATTTCACCTAAAAAAGATTCACTGTCACCATACAAATAAGCAGTATCAATAAAATTAACCCCATTATCAATTGCATGATAAATAATTCTTGATGCTTCTTCACGATCAATATGACCGTTTTTAGAAGGTAATCTCATTGCACCAAATCCCAATGGAGAAATCATATCATTAGTTTTTGGAATAAGTCTATATTGCATAATAATCAATTCTTAAAAAAAAAAGTAAATATATAATTCAAAAAACTATTTTATTTAGCTTCTTGAATCATTTCTTTCATATATTTAATTAAATCATCCTTGGATTCAGGATCATCCATTGCAAATTCAATAGATGTTTTCAACCATTCAAATCTATTACCAATATCATAGGTTTTACCTTCAAAAGTAACCCCATAAATTGAATCCAATTTTGATAATGCATCAGTTAATTGGATTTCACCACCAACACCAGGTTCTGTTTCATCAATTTTATCAAAAATATCAGCAGTTAAAACATAACGTCCCATAATAGCAAGATTGGATGGTGCTTGATGCGCTAATGGTTTTTCAACAAGTTTTTCAATATTATAAACATCATCTTCAACCTGTGTTCCTTTAATAATACCATATCTTTCCACTTTATGTTTAGGAACTTTTTCAAGAGAAATTGCAGATGCACCATATTTATCATAAACATCAATTAACTGTTTAGTACATGGAGAAGGTCCTTTAGTAATTGAATCTCCTAAAAGTACAGCAAAAGGTTCTCCACCCACATGTTTTCTAGCACAGTAAATTGCATCTCCAAGTCCTTTTTGTTCTTTTTGCCTTACATAACAAATATCTGCTAAATCAGTTATTTCACGAACCTGTTTTAAACGATCATCTTTACCTGCACTTTGTAAAGTTTGCTCAAGTTCAAAAGATTTATCAAAATGATCTTCTATGGATCTTTTATTTCTACCTGTTACAATTAAAATATCATCAATTCCTGATGCCACTGCTTCTTCAATAACATATTGAATTGTTGGTTTATCATAAACTGGTAGCATTTCTTTTGGTTGTGCTTTAGTAGCGGGTAGGAATCTTGTTCCAAAACCTGCTGCTGGAATTACTGCTTTCATAATTTTATCACCTATTAATATATTTTTAATTTTAATAGTTTAAATAATCTATTTTTTAACAATAATTTTATTGGATTGTGTTAACCCATGATACATTGTTTTAATAGTATATTTACCTTTTTTCAATTTTTTAGAAATTTTAAAAATAGCAATACCTTTTTTATTAGTTTTAAGTTTATAAGTTTTACCTTTGAAATTAACTTTAACTAATTGTTTGGAATATGATTGTCCTTTTGAATTTAAAACTTTAATTTTAAATTTACCTGTTTTTTTAACTTTTTTAGATAAGTTTTTAGTGATTAAAGGAGTTTTAATTATGATTTTGTTTTTAACCTCAATATCATCATAGTAAGTGTAGATATTATATTTTTCAGGTTTCAAATCTAATTTTAAAACTGCAACACCATTATCATCGGTTTTAACATAATATGATTCAAAATCTATAGTGAATTTAATCTCTTTATTAGCTACTTTTCCAAACATGTCAGATACAACTACTGTAAATGATGTTGCACCATCATAATATACAGTGATATCTTTACTGTCTATTACTGGTCTAGAATCTATTTTAACAGTTACAACACCATTTATACATACTATTTTTAAATAACCTGTTTTATTAAAAGTAGTGTTGATTTGACCTGATTTGTTGATGAATGCATTATATTGTGATACTGCTCCTTTTTTATCAATTAGTGTTGTGTAATTATAGTTGATTGTGATGTTTTGTCCTATTTGGAATATTTCATCTTTATGATCGTGGTCTATAACTATCCAGTATCTTACATTTTCCGGTTTTCCGTATAAATTTGGATTGTCAATTGAATCTCCCCAGAAATTGTAATCTGCAGTTACTTCTTCGCCACGCACTGCATTTCTTTTATCACCTGCAAGTAGCATGGAATCTTTTATTAATCCGTTTTTACCGAACCAGTAGATTCCACCATCAAAAATTGAACCACTAGCAATAAGAGATGATAATATTGTTCCATTATCACCTACCCATGCAATAGCAGAACCGCACCATGCACTATTATTTAAAAAGACACTGTCTATGATTAAACCATTATTTCCTCTCCAGCAGATAGCCCCACCATGATTTGGATATCCAAGAGCATTATATGTAAATTGACATTTTGATACTGTACCGTTTACTCCCTTCCAAACAATAGCTCCACCTTCATCGGTTTTAGCACCCATTGGTCTTATGTGAATGATATGAATTATAGTTCCATTTTCATCAACATATTCTTCTTCATTTTCAAATGGGTCTTCTTCAAGCCCGTAACAGGAGTTGTTTGTGAAGTTACAGTTTTCAACTTTACC
>SUTL01000003.1 GCA_015062925.1 Methanobrevibacter thaueri | reverse complement strand
ATAGTTTAATCTAAATTTTTAAAAAATATAACAAGAGCTAAAAAAATGATTTAATTAATTATAACCTATTATTCAACTATATTACAAAAACATTAGTAATACTATTTTATAAATAAATATTATATTGAGTAATACTTTATTAGAAATATTTATATAATGATAGAAGTAATAAATTATAATTAATTGTTATTAATTTAAATATTATTTTTTTAATAAAAATTATGACAATTATTACATATTAATTAAAATTTGGAGAATAAAATAATGGATTCAAAATACATTATTGGAATAATCGCTGTAATTATAATAGCAATTATCGCTGGAGCAGTCCTCATGGGAGGATCATCCACACACAGAGCTGACGACGAACTTGTAGTTGCCGCTTACAGTCACGGAGGAGAACCAGAATCTGGTTTTGACCCAATACTTGGGTGGAACTATTTAGCAGAACCTTTAATACAATCAACATTATTAAAGATGACCCCAAACATGACCTATGAAAATGATTTGGCAAAAAGCTGGGAAGCAAATGATGATTTCACAAAATATACCGTGAAAATCAGAGACGACGTTAAATTTACTGACGGTACACCATTAACCGCTGAAGATGTAGCATTCACATACAATGAAGCAGCATCCAGTGGAGCAAGTGAATTAAACTTCGGTAGCCTTGATAAAGCAAAAGCTACTGATGACACCACCGTAGTATTCAAATTAAACAAACCTGATTCAACATTTGTTGACAAACTCGCATACTTAGGTATTGTACCATCAGACTCCTATAACAACGAAACCTATGGTTCCAACCCAGTAGGATCCGGACCATTCAAATTCGTACAATGGGATAAAGGACAACAAGTAATCTTAGAGAAAAACCCAGATTACTATGGAAAACAACCTGAATTCAACAAATTAACCATATTATTCGAACAAAATGATGCTGCATTTAATTCTGCTAAAAACCATGAAGTAGATGTTGCTGCTGTACCATTAGCATATGCAAATGAAACTATTGACGGATATGAAATGGACTTACTCGACACAATCGATGTAAGAGGAATGTCATTACCAACACAACCAGACACAGGTAAAACCACAGCAGATGGAAACCCAATAGGAAATAATGTAACCTCAGATAAAGCAATAAGAGAAGCATTAAACTATGGTATCGACAGAACTGCAATCGCAAAAGGTGCATTAAACGGATTCGGACATCCTAACTTCGACGGTATTGCTCATCAATTACCATGGGCCAACAAAGAAGTAAACAAAATAAAAGATGGTGATGTTGACAAAGCTAAAGACATATTGAAAAAAGCTGGATGGAAAGACACTGACGGTGACGGAATCGTTGAAAAAGACGGAACCAAAGCATCAATCAATGTTTATTACTCAGCTGATGCATCTGAAAGACAAGCTATTGCTGTAAGTGTTGCTGAACAAGCCAAGGAATTTGGTATTGAAGTAAATACAACCGGTAGTAACTGGGATGAAATGGGATCACATGTTAACAGCGACCTCATCGTATGGGGTTGGGGTTCAACAGATCCATCAACAATGTATGACCAATACTACAGTAAAATGGCCGGTGAAGGTTACAGTAACCCAGCATTTGAAAACAACAGTGCTGTCGACCAACACATTGATAATGCTATGAAAACCGAACGTGAAGCATCATACAGTGAATGGTCAGATGTATCATGGGATGGTCAAAACGGTATTTCACCATTAGGTGACGCAGCATGGTTATGGGTTGGAGAAATCAAATACGGATACTTCGTTGACGACAGTTTAGATATTTCAGAAGACACTGCTCTCTTACAACCTCACGGTGGAGACATCTTCTCTAACATCTGCGACTGGCATCGTGTTTCTTCAATCGAAAAATAGAAAAAATATAAACAGATGAACTAAATATGAGTTAAATTCATATTTAATTTAACTCATCTCTTTTTTTCCTTTTTATAGGAGCATATAATAATGAACAAAGAACTTTTATTGAAATTTTTAGGTAAAAAAATCGTAAGATTCGCTATCTTGCTCATTTTTGTCATATTATTAAGTTTCATACTAATAGATATGTCTCCAATCAATCCTGTGAAATCATATATTAGTAATGTAATAATATCTCAAGATCAAATTGCCCGATTAGAAGCTTATTGGGGAGTTAATGAACCAATAACTACAAAATTATTTAATTGGCTTGGACATATTGTTCAAGGAGATTTAGGAATTTCACTTATCTTTAGAATCCCAGTAATTGATGTTATTAAAGAAAGATTCCTCGCATCATTAGCATTAATGTTATCCTCATGGGTATTATCAGGTGTTTTAGGATTCCTATTAGGTATTGTAGCCGGATATAAAAAAGACACAATTATTGACAAAATAATAAAAGTATATTGTTATATTTTACAATCCGCACCTACATTCTGGATTGCATTAATTATATTAATGGTATTCAGTGTATATCTCGGTTGGTTCCCAACAGGTTTAGGTGTTCCTATTGGTACATTAAGTCAAAATGTATCTATTTGGGATTGGTTAAATCGTTTAATATTACCAACAATAACTTTAAGTATTGTTGGTGTTGCTTCAATTGCATTATTCACACGTGATAAATTAATTGAAGAAATGAATAGTGATTACTTTTTATTTGCAAAAGCAAGAGGTGAAAGTGGTTGGAATTTAATCAAAAGACATGGAATTAGAAACGTACTGCTTCCAGCAATCACATTACAATTTTTAGGATTTTCAGAATTATTTGGAGGAGCAGTTCTTGTTGAACAAATATTCACATATCCAGGAATAGGCCAAGCAGCAGTATCTGCAGGATTAAGAAGTGATGTGCCATTACTTTTAGGAATTGTAATATTCAGTGCAATATTCGTATATTGTGGTAATTTAATGGCTGATGTAATTTATAACTTTGTCGACCCAAGAATAAGGGAGAGTGAAGAAGATGGCGAATAATGAAAAAGGAAGTATTTATAATTCTATTGCTAAAATGAATTTACGTACAAAAACATTAATAACCATCGCAATAACAGTATTCATACTAATAGCTGTTGTTATTTCCAGTTTATTAATTAATTCAGCTGATATTACAACAAATTTCCAGGCAATGAATCAAGCCCCATCATTTGAACATTTATTTGGTACAGATTGGATGGGAAGAGACATGTTTACACGTACTATCAAAGGTTTAGGTTTAAGTGTGCAAATTGGTGCTGGTGCATCAATTTTAAGCAGTTTAATTGCAATTTTAATGGCATTCATTGCTAGTACTAATAAATTTTTAGATGGAGCAATATCCTGGTTAATTGATTTATTCTTATCAATTCCACATATATTATTAATTATTTTAATATCCATAGCATTAGGTGGAGGAGCATTTGGTGTGACCATAGGTGTTGCTGTAACACATTGGACATCACTTGCAAGAGTTTTAAGAGCTGAAATTAAACAAATCAACACCTCAGAATTTGTTAAATTATCTCAAAGATTTGGAAAATCAAAAATATGGATTGCAAGAAAACATATTCTTCCATTAGTAATTACACAAATAATTGTGGGTACAATTTTAATTTTCCCTCATGCAATAATGCACGAAGCAAGTGTAACCTTTTTAGGATTTGGTTTATCTCCACATGAACCTGCAATTGGTATTATTTTATCTGAATCTATGAAATATCTTGCTACTGGTAATTGGTGGTTAGCATTGTTCCCTGGTTTAGCATTATTAATAATTGTATTGTTATTCGATATTGCTGGTGAAAACATTAAAAAGATGCTTGATCCGACAAGTGCAAATGAGTAAAAAAAAAGGTGATTTATAATGGATAAATTATTAGATGTTGAAAATGTATCTATTTCATTCATACAATATACTAAAGGATTAAATCAAAGAGATTTAAAAGTAATTACTGATTTGACACTTGATATTTCCGAAGGCGAAATTTTAGCAGTATTAGGTTCAAGTGGTTCTGGAAAAAGTCTACTTGCACATGCAATATTCGGAATTTTACCAGAAAATGCTAATTTAAATGGAAAAATAAAATACAAAGGCAAAGAATTATCTCAAAAAGACAAAGAAGAAATCAGAGGAAAAGAAATTGCATTAATTCCACAATCAGTTAATTTCCTTGATCCTTTAATGAAAATTTCAGACCAAGCAATAGGACAAACTGAAAGTGAAGAAGAAAAAAAAGCAAAAAAACAAAAACAAAGAGAAATATTTGAAAAATATAACTTAGGCCCTGAAGTGGATGATATGTATCCATTCCAATTATCTGGAGGAATGGCTAGAAGAGTGCTTGTTTCAACTGCATTATTTTCAAATCCAAAACTCGTAGTAGCTGATGAACCAACACCAGGTCTTGATGCAGAAACTGTTACAGAAACATTAAATCATTTTAAAAAGATGAAAGAAGATGGTGTTGGAGTATTATTAATCACACACGATATAAATGCAGCTTTAAAAGTAGCTGATAGAATTGGAATATTTTATTCAGGTTATGTAATTGAAATTGCAGAAAATAAAGACTTTTCCGATGACGGGGAGAATTTACTTCACCCATACACTAAAGCATTATACAAGGCATTACCAGGCAATGGATTTAATTTAACTGAAGGTCATCAACCTTTACACGGAGAAATACCTGAAGGTTGCCCATATTATGATAGATGTGAAATGGCATTTGATAAATGTAAAAAAGAAAGACCAAAATTAATAAATCTTGGAAATAAAAAAGTTAGATGCTTTAAATATATGGATGGTGTTGAAGATGGAGCTTAAAGCAGAGAATCTTTCATTTAAATATCCTTTAGCAAAAGAATATTTGTTAAAAAATATTAACATAACTCTCAACAACAATAAAATCACAGGCTTAGTTGGAGATAGTGGTGTTGGAAAATCAACATTATGTGAAATTCTTTCAGGATACATGACCAATTTTGATGGTAATGTAACATTAGATGGTGAAAAATTACCTCAAAAAGAATTCTGTCCAGTACAATTAATATATCAACACCCTGAAAAAGTAATGAACCCAAAATGGAAAATGAAAGATGTTCTAGACGAATCATGGAATGTTGATGATAAATTATTATCCGATTTTGGAATTCAAAAATCATGGTTTACAAGATTTCCACAGGAACTCTCAGGTGGAGAACTGCAAAGATTTTCAGTAATAAGATCATTAAATCCAAAAACCAAATTTCTAATAGCTGACGAAATGACAACAATGCTTGATGCAATCACACAAGTACAAATCCTAGATGCAGTTTTAAAAATCGTGAAAGAACGTAACATGGGTTTTTTACTTGTAAGTCATGATATGGATTTGGTAGATACCATATGTGACGATGTGATTTATTTTGATGATATTAATGGTGTTTAATCATTAATATCAATTAATTTTTTAATATAATAATCAGCCCAGATAAGAGTAATATTATTTGAGATTATTTCACCTAAAACAATACCCATCCAAGCACCCCACACACCATAATCAAAAACAACACCTAATATTATTGCAATAATAATTGTAAAACCAGTTTCCCGCATAATTGTTTGAAACATAGCAGTAACACCTTTACCAACACCCTGGAAAACATAAGTAGATGCAACACCCACAGCCATAGTAGGATAATAAATTACAATCCATGAAAGAAAACTGGTTAATTGTAAAGCAATTCTAGCACTATTTCCACCAGATGTGAATAATCCGGAGATATCTGATGCAAAAACATTTGTTAAAATCATCACAATAACTGCAACAACCAAAGATATTTTCATAGAATACCTATGGGCAATTTGAATATTTTTAAAATTCCTAGCACCATAATTAGCTGCAATAACACTAATTAAAGCAGTTCCAATAGCTAAAATTGGAGTTGTACCAATTATTACAATTCTCCAACCTACAGTGTAAACTGCAACAGAATCAGTTGAACCTATGAAAGTTAAAAGTGCACAGAATACTGCTGCGAAAAATGCATTGTTTAAAAGTTGAACACTGGCCGGAATTCCAACTTTAACAATATCAAAACAAATAGACTTGTTAAAATTAAAATTACTTAAATCTGGTTTTAAATATGTGTCTTTTTTAATGTAAAACCAGTAACTTAAAATTAAAATAACAAAAACTGATGATATTACTGTTGCAATAGCAGCTCCTTTAACACCCATATTTAAAGTATAAATAAAAATTGGATCCAATATTATATTTAAAATAGCTGACGCCATCATTGCATACATGGGTCTTTTTGAATCCCCTTCTCCACGATAAATCCCATATAATGCATTTGAAAGAATAATGAAAACTGAACCTAGAATAATAATATTCCCATAATCAGTTGCATAATCTATAGTTTGACCAGCACCCATTAAATTTAAAATTGATGTGACTGAAATTAAAAGAAATACAGTTATTATTATTGATAATATAATATCTATTAAAATTGAATGGACAGATGCATTATCTGCTTTTTTCTTATTTTCCTCACCAATATATTTGGATATTGCAAAAGCAGCACCTGACCCTAAACCATTTCCAAAACCAACAAGAATCATAAATATTGGTGTGAAAAAACCAACACCTGCAAGAACATCAGCTCCAAGACCAGAAACCCAAGCTGCATCAATTATATTATAAAAACTAGAAATAAGTAACGATGCAACAAGTGGTATTGACATTCTAATTAATGCTTTTTTAGGATTTCCAAGCATCATATCAACATTTGATGCATCATTACTAAACATATTAATAGATTAAAAATTATTAAATATAAATTTAATCACTTAAGAAAAAAAAAGAAATAATATTTAGAATAGTGGGTCTTTCACCAATCCTATTCTAAATGAATTTAAGATAACTAAAAGTGTTAATCCTAAATCTCCAAAACCAACAGACATCATTAATGTAATAATACCTATAACTGCAAGCACTACACATAATAATTTGATTGCAATAGCAACTGTTATGTTTTGTTTTATTATTCCCATAGTTTTACGGGAAAGAGAGAATAAATATGGTAGTTTTGATATATCATCCTGCATTAATGCTACATCCGCTGTTTCTATAGCCACATCACTTCCTGCAGCACCCATTGCTATACCTATATTTGCACGTGCTAATGCCGGAGCATCATTAATACCATCTCCGACCATAGCAACATCACCAAATTTATTTCTAATAGTATCAAGAATATTTAATTTATCCTGTGGAAGTAAATTAGAGTAAACATATTTAATACCTATTTCATCTGCAACACTTTTTGCAGCGATTTTATTATCTCCTGTAAGCATTACTGTTTGCACTCCCTGATTGTTTAAATCTTGAATAACTTCCTGTACATTTGATCTTATTTTATCTGATACTGTGATAATTCCAATGACTTTTTCTGTGTTTCCAATAAATATTACTGTTTTACCTTCACTTGAGTATTTGTTAATTTCTTCACGGGAAATGTTAAACACACTTCCTTCAATTAAAGATTCATTTGCTGCATAATATTGTTCATCATCAATATTAGCCACTATACCTTTACCTGGGATGTTTTTAAATTCTTGAATTTCATCAAATTGAATTTCAGATTCATTTGCATGGTTAATGATTGCCTGTGCTATTGGATGTGAAGATTGATTTTCAAGTGAAGCAGCGATTTTTAAAATATCTTCTTTTGAATATGATTCATCTAATACTTCAACATCACTTAACACTAGTTTTCCTTCTGTTAAAGTACCGGTTTTATCAAATATTACTGCTTTCACTCCTCTCATTTCTTCAACATATGTACTTCCTTTAATTAATACTCCATTACGGGTGGCTGATGTGATAGCTGAAACCATTCCCACTGGAGTTGATATTAAAAATGCACATGGACATGAAATTACTAAAAGTGATAATGCTTTATAAACCCAATCAACTAATGCTTGTCCGAAGAGTAATGGTGGGATGAATGCAACAATTGCTGCTAGAACCATCATCACAGGAGTATAGTATTTTGCTACTTTTTCAACTAAAGATTCTGTTTCAGATCTGTTGAGTTGTGATCTTTTAACTAAAGTTACTATTTTTGAGATTACTGAATCTTTTGCTTTTTTAGTAACAACCATTTCAATATAACCGTCTTCATTAACAGTACCTGAAAATACTTCATCCCCTACTTCCTTAAGTACTGGTACGCTTTCACCGGTGATTGATGCTTGATTTATTGATGATGAACCAGATATAACCTGACCGTCCAGTGGAACTTTATCTCCTGGTTTTACAATAACAATATCTCCTATATTTACATCATCCACATTTTTAATTTCTTCTTTATCATTGATTTTAACTCTTGCTGTTTCGGGTGCGATTTCAACTAATGATTTAATTGAACGTTTTGCTCTGTGTTCAGCATAGTCTTCCAGAAATTCTGCTATATAATATAAGAATGTTACAGCTGCACCTTCTTCAGGGTGCCCTATGATAAATGATGCTACACATGCAATACACATTAGCATAGCAGGACCAATTGTGTGTCTTTTAACTAATGATTTATATGCTAAAATTGCTATTTCATAACCTGCTATTAATGCACCGATCATGAAAATGATTGTTACGAGTGTTGGATTGAATGATAACCAGTCTAGTATGTGGCCTGTTGCAAAACATATTCCGCTTCCAATTATAATTTGTATTGGTCTGTTTGTTATTAGTGGTTTTCCTTCTGTTAGTAATTCTTCTGGTTGGTCTTCATTTTCTTCATCTGCACAATCAGGACATCCACATAAACTTATTTCAACATCTTCATCATGATCATGGCAGTCACATTCTGGGTCTGTGCAGGTGTCTGTTTCATGATTGTGATTATGGTGTTCATGGTTGTGTTCATGATGCTCATGAGAATGCCCGTGTTCATGATGCTCGTGACCATGACTGTGATCATGATGCTCATGAGAATGCCCATGTTCATGATGCTCGTGACCATGACTGTGATCATGATTATGAGAGTGGTCGTGGTCGTCATCTGCACAATCAGGACATCCACATAAACTTATTTCAACATCTTCATCATAGTTAATTTCTTCACTATGGTCATATACAGATAAATCAGTATTTTTTTGGAAATCTTTTAATAATTGCTTATTATAATGTTTTGAATTTTTACATTGAATTTCATTACAATCTGGGTCGAAACAGATGTAGTTGTAATGTTGTGGATTGTGACAGATTTCTTCTTCACAATCTGCGTCATAACATCTATTTTCAGACATTTATATCACCAATTAAAAATTATTCTAATATATGTTCTAAACCTATTTTGTATATCATTTCAATGTGTAAATCTGTTAGTGAGTATCTTGCCATTTTTCCTTCTTTTTGGTATTTTACAATATTATTTGCACGTAGGATTCTTAGTTGGTTAGAAACTGTTGTTTGATTTAGTTCAAGAGCTTCTGATATATCACATACACATAGATCTTCTACACAAAGTAGTGAAATAATTTTTAATCTTGTTGGATTTCCAAATATTTTTAGAAATTCTGATAATTCTGAGTATTCTTCTTCTGAGGGCATTTTTTCTCTTACTCGGTTAACTGCATCTTCATGAGAGTTGAATACTTCACAAATATCATCATTTTGGTTTTCAAGATTAATTTTTTTCATTGCCATCACATATATTATATATTTACATATTATGATATGTTTATGTATTTAAATGTTGTTATATCATGATATTGTGATATGTAAATTTTAAAAAAATAATGGGAATTAAAAATTATAAGATTCCATAATTTCCCCAGAAATATTCCTAATTTCAGCAGTAGCTTCCTCCAAATGGAAAATAGCTAATTTAAAACCAGTTTCATCATTATAAATACTTTCTAAAAATTCATTACCCTTAACAATACTATCAGCAAAATCATAATTCTCTTCAAATACTGCTTTACCATAGTATCTTAAAAAATCAGTTTCAACTAACGCTACAATTTCAACATGTGGATTTTCACACATTTGCCTATAAACTTCTTTTTGATTACCTACTCCAAAATAGATTTTACCATCTTTTAGTAAGTGAAAACCAAGAGGCCTATTTTTAGGCTTATTTTCATCAACAGTAGCTAAATAAAATACTTTTGCATCGTTTATGAATTCATCAATTCTTTTTGCACCTTCTAATACCATATTATCACCTTCAAATAATTATATACTAAAATTAATATTTAAATTTAATTATTGTATACACCAAATACAAGAAAGACCATGATTTTAAAATAAAGATAAAAAATAATCGTAAAAACAATTAATTAAAAATATAAATATAGAATAGGAATATTGTTTAATGAATCATAAAATCAAAATACTGAATAAAAAAAATGATGGTGAAATAAAACACGAAACATGTTAAATCTCACCCAGCATTTTTTTAGAAAATGACATGACAACAAATATTCTTATTCAACACCCTTCAAAGATTCAACCATATCTAATTTCTTAATTTTGCGTGAAAACATTAAATTCACTAATATTGATAATGAAAAAGTAATAACTCCACTTATCAATAAATTTAAAAGAGTTATAGATGGTAAAACATAAAATGATTCACCTGATGAATCCCACATTATTTTAAGAATATAATAACCAACAGGAATTCCCAATATAAACCCAACACTTGTAAACCATAAGTTTTGTGTTAATAATAATTTTCTTAAAGCACCAGTTTTAAAACCTAATACTTTCAGTGTTGCAATTTCTCTTTCTATTTCTGTGAATGATAATAATCCAAGATTATATAATACTACAATAGCTAACAGAGAAGCGAAGAATATTAAAATATATATTAATAACCACATGGATTCTGTAAGTTCATCCCAACTTGAAGTCATATCAGTTAATGAATTTGTTGATTTAACTCCACTATAATCTTTATCAACATGTTCTGCTGTAATTATGCTGGTTGTTGTGTAGTTTAATCCTAAATCATCAAGTTTATCTTTAGACATTATGAATCCTTGAGATACTGGATCTGAATGGATTTTATCTATTTTTGTTTTAATCCATTTATTTGAATTCATAATATGCCATTTAACTTTATCACCAACTTTAACATTTAATAAATCAGCCATTTTTTGTGAAATTGAAACTTCATCATTTTTAATTTTTACTTTATTCCAATCATAATCTGTTGGAGTGATTAAATCTGTATGATCCAACACCAAAAGAGATCCCGATTTTTTAATACCATTTGATTTTAATTCAATGGATTCTTCCATTATTTTATCACCATCAACTTTATCAACAATATTGTTAATATCAGATGTGGTTGCATTTTCATTTAACACTAATTTTGAATCATAATGATTGATTTGATTATATTCCCATTCTTTTAAATCGTTCATTGCATCATACATTCCAAATGCACATACTAATAATGATACACAGCCCATTACTCCAACAATAGTCATTAGTGCTCTGAATTTATTTCTTTTTGCATCTCTCCAGTTCCATCGGAAGTTGAATGATAATTTTTTCCAGAATGGTAGTTTTTCTATAAATCCTGAAGTGGAGATTTTTGGACTTTTTGGTCTTATTGTATCTGCAGGTTTCTCTGAGGATATGTTTTTAACTGCATAATATGATACCATTAATGCCATGATTATCATTAATATAGCAACGTAAACAAATTTCATACTCCATGCCGGATTCCATGAAGGCAGAATATATGTTGAGCTCATCGATGGATAGAATAATTTAGGTAATGTCATTGGCCCTAAAATCAAACCCAGAATTGATCCTATTAAAACTAACCAGAACCCATATGATACATAATGCAATATTATTGTTGAATTTTTAAATCCACTAGCTTTTAAAATACCTATTTGGGTTCTTTGATGATTTATTATTCTTGTCATTGTTGTTAGAAGTATTAGCATTGCTATTAATATGAATACTACTGGGAATATATTTCCCATCATTTTATGTTGTTCTATTTCTTCTGAAAATTGATTAACACTTGGATGTTGTGATTGTGGAACAAATGAACTGTAATATCCATCCAATCTATAGTCCAGTAGTTCTGAATATGTTTCTGGTGTTCCATCGAATTTGACATTTAATACATTGTATGGTACATTATCATCTGGAAATGCTTTGTAGGATAAGTATGCGAATCCTATTTTGTTAAAATCAGGCATTATTGAGGATGCTGATGCATGATAAACATATTCTGGGGAGTATCCTAAACCTTTTATTTTTTTTGTGATTTTATAATTATCAAATTCAAAAGTGATTTTATCTCCCACTTCAAGACCTTTGGCATCGGCGAAGCTTTTATCTAACCACACTCCATTTCCATCATGAATATTTAATTTTTTTCCTTCTATTAGATAGAATTTTGATATTGTGTTGTTTTCAACGAAGTGTAGTGTGATGTCAGGGTCGTTTTTAAAGTCTCCAACCGAGTCGATTACTGCTTGTCTTTCCATTTGTGTGGTTGCACCTAAAGCATCTACTTGATATAAAAATAAATCATTTAGTACTGGAGAGTAAATTGATCCATCTGCTAAATTTGTATCATGATAGAATTGATTGGAATTAACTTCAAGACCTACTGATTCTCCTCCGACTCCTGAGAATACAAATACTCCTAAAAATGCCATTAGAAATATGGATATGAATTGGGCTTTATGATTTTTAATGTCCCTATACATTTTTTTAAAAAGCATTTAGCTCACCATTCCAGTTCATCTATTTTTTTAGGGTTTTCATTTATGGTTATATTTTCTATTTGACCGTTTTTTATTCTGATAACTTTATCTGCAGCTTGTGCAAGTATTGCATTGTGAGTTACTATGATTACTGTTGTGTTTTTGTTGTTGCTCATGTTTTGCAGGAGGTTTAATATTAGTATTCCTGTTTTTGAGTCCAGTGCTCCTGTTGGTTCGTCACATAGAAGCATTGTTGGTTGTTTAGCAACTGCTCTTGCGATTGATACTCTTTGTTGTTCTCCTCCAGATAGTTGTGCGGGGAATTGTTTTGCATGGTCTTTGAGTCCTACTGACTCTAAAATTTCAAGTCCGTTGATGTCTACATCTACAATGTCTTTCATTAATTCTATGTTTTCTAGTGCTGTTAGGTTTGGGATTAGGTTGTAGAATTGGAAGATGAATCCTACGTTTTTTGCTCTGTATTCTGTTAGTTGATTGTCGTTGAATGATTCTATGTGTTGGTTGTTGACTATTATTTCTCCTGTGGTTAGTGAGTCTAGTCCTCCTAGGAGGTTTAATAGTGTGGATTTGCCTGCTCCGGAGGGTCCTAGTATTATTACAAATTCACCTTCGTTGATTGTGAAGTTTACATTGTTCATAGCTCTTAAAATGTGGTCTCCGGATTTGTATTCTTTTATCACATTTTTAAATTCTACTATTGTATTCATGATTTTTCCTTCTTTTTTGATTATGTTTTAGTTATGTAAAATAAAGTATATAAAATTTAGGTTTACCTAAATCAATGCTATATTTGCCAATCACCACTTAACCTCTGCAAATCAAGCATCCTCTTAAACAAACCATCCTGAGAAATCAAATCATCAGGCCTACCCTGTTCAACTACCCTACCATCATCCAAAACAACAACCTTATCCGCACTAGCCACAGTACGCATCCTATGCGCAATAATAATAACAGTCTTATTTTCAATCAAAGTCGAAATAGCCTTTTGAATTTTAGATTCATTTTCAACATCCAAAAATGAAGTAGCCTCATCTAAAAGAATAACATTAGCATCCTTAAGTAAAGCCCTTGCAATAGAAATCCTTTGCCTCTGACCACCAGACAACAATTCACCATTTTCCCCAATAACAGTATCATAACCCTCAGGAAGCTTTTCAATAAACTCTTCACACTCAGCTAATTTAGCAGCACGAATTACTTCCTCATCACTCGCATCCTTTTTACCAACACGAATATTCTCCATTATTGATTCATTAAATAAAATAACATCCTGAAATACAATTGAAAAGTTTTCCAAAAGCTTTTCACAATCCAACTCAGCCAGATTTTGACCTCCAAGTGAAACCTCACCTGAAACAGGATCCCAAAACCTTGCCGCAAGTTTAGATACTGTAGATTTACCTCCACCAGAAGGCCCTACAAGTGCTGTAACTTCACCCTGACGAGCAATGAAATTAATATCAGATAAAACATTTTTTAAATCATCATAATTAAAATCTACATTTTTAAATTCAATATCATACCCATCAAGCCCATATTCCTTAAGACCATCATCAATAACCTGATTTTCAATTTCTTTACTTCTATCTATTTTAATATCCATCATCAATATTTCAGCTAAAAATGTTAATCCATTTTCAATAGGATTATAAATTAATGCAGAAGCAATCAGAAATACTAAAAGAGTATAAATTGATACCTGACCATTCATAATCAAATAAGAACCAAATAATATTACTGAAACAACACCTAAGTTTAATATTACTTTACCAGTAATCACTCCAGCTGAAGCCATTAATTCAGATTTTATTCTTGAATGTTCAATTTTTGATGTTATCCCTGTTAATTTTGATAAATATTCATTTTCATAATTATATGATTTTATATCACGAATTGACTCTATACATTCCTGCATTGAATCTCCACATTCAAGTAAATCGTCCATAACTATTTCTGAACCTCTGTTTATAAGTTTTTTAGAAACCATCAATATTATAAATGCAACCGGAACCACCCATAATAATGCAATTGCCAATCTCCAATCAAATACAAATAATCCTATTGATACTAAGATTAATGAAAGAATTGAACCTACCAATTGAGGAATTGCATGTGAAAATACATGTTCCAAATCTGTACAGTCATTCATAATTGTTGATGTTAAATCTGCTAAATCCCTATTTTCAAAAAATGAAAGAGGTAATTTTCTTAAATTTTCACCCAGATTTATTCTTCTTTTTTCACTTTCAGTGTATGTTGTATTATATACAAAGTGATATTGTTTCCATGAAAATGCGAATATAATTCCTAAAATGATTAATATTAATCCGATAAATATTCCAAGATTCACATCTACAATTTCACCTCCCATTAATGGTTCAATCCACATATATAATAGTAATGAGTATAAACCTACTGGAAGCATGAATGATATGTTTTGAAGTGCTGTGTAGATTATTCCTTTAATTAAATTATCTGAACCTTTTTTTGTAAGTCCGAATCTTTTTATGAAGTATTCTGATATCATTATATCGCCTCATTTTTTACTTTCCATTGAATGGATTGGTTGAATTCATCCCACATTCTTGAGTATAATCCTTTTGATTCAACCAGATTGTTGTGATTTCCTTGTTCAATTATTTTTCCATTGTCAACAACATAGATTTTATCAACGTTTTTAACTGTAGATAGTCTGTGTGCAATCATGATAACTGTTTTGTCTCTGGTGATTTCAGATATTGCTTTTTGAATTAAATATTCATTTTCCGGGTCTGCAAGTGCTGTTGCTTCGTCTAAAATAATTATTGGTGCATCTTTAAGTATTGCTCTTGCAAGTGCTATTCTTTGTTGTTGGCCTCCTGAAAGGTATGTTCCTTCAGATCCAATTATTGTATCAATTCCATCTGGCAGATTGTTGATTATATCATCACATTGAGCTAGGGTTAATGCTTTTTTAACATCTTCTCTTGTGGCTCCTTTTTTTCCTATTGCTACGTTATTGTATATTGAATCTTTGAATAGTTTTGTGTTTTGAAATACGAAGGATATGTTTTTCATTAGTTCTTTTGTGGAAATATTTTTCACATCAACTTCCCCTATTTTTATTGATCCTTCTTTTACATCCCAGAATCTTGGGATTAATGATGCTATTGTGGTTTTTCCACTGCCTGATGGTCCGACTAATGCTACTGATTCATTTTCATTTATTTTCAGATTTATATTGTTTAATATGTGTTCATCTGAAGATGTGTTTTCATAGTCAAAGTATACTTTTTCAAATTCTATTGAGTGGTTTTTAGGTTTTTGCGGATTTGTTGGTTCAGTTAATGGTTTTTCGTTTAATATTTCTTCAATACTGTCTAGTGCATGTTCTGCTAGCATCCAATCTTGTGATACTGACATTATTCTATTCATCATTACTGCACATATTGGTGTGAATATTATGTAGAAAATGAAATTTGATAGGAATTTTATATTTACAACTGATCCTGCGAGTAATATTCCTGCAGGGATTAGAAGTGCAAAGAATCCGTTGATTGAGACTGTGAATGCTGTCATTGGTAGTTGTGTTGATAGTGAGTATTGTGCTGAGAATTTTCCGTAATTTTTTATTGCTGTTATAAAGTTTTTAAATGAGTGTATACTTTGTTGGAATGCTTTTGTTACAGGGATTCCTCTTACGTATTCTACTGCTTCGCTGTTCATTTTTTCAAGGTATGTTTGGTATTCTACCATTATATTTTGTGATTCTTTTGAAAACATTGGATACATGAATATGAAGCATAATATGATTGGTATTAGACATATTAATCCAAGTATCCAGTCGAAGCTGAATAGTAGGATTAGGAATATTATTGGTGTTGTGATAGCTCCTATTAAATCAAACATTTGATGGGCTAGGAATGTTTCTGTTTTTGTTGTACTGTAGTCTATTATTTTTCTTAGTCCTCCGCTTGTATGGTTTGAGAAATATCCTAGAGGTAGTTTTAGAAGGTGTTTTATTGCTGTGTCTTTCATGTTTTTTTCGTTTTTGAATGCGGATAGGTGTGTGCACATTAATCCGATGAAATTGAAGATTATTCCCAGTATTGCATATAGGAATGCATTGAATGCGTATTCTGTTATGTGTTGTGCATTTGCAAAGTCTGGGGCGACTATTAGTAGTGCATTTACTACATCCCATATGAATATGAATGGTATTAATAGGCATATGGTGCTTATAGCTGAAAATATCCATCCTATTATTGTTAGGTATTTATAATTTCCTGAGTAGTTTAGTAATCTGATTAGTTTATTTTTATTTTGTTTTTCTTTCATTTTGAACTCCTTACAATTTAATTTAGGTTTACCTAAAAATTTTAATTAGTCGAAAAAGACCAAAGCCTAATAATAATTAAAAAAATAAATAAAAGGACAAAGCCGACTAATTATTAAAAAAATAATTAAATAAACAAAAATACATTATAAACTATAATAAAAATTAATATATAAATCTATTTGAACTAAAAAGACAAAAAATATACCAAAAAGACAAAAATATAAAAACAAAACATTAACCCCTATACTCCGAAGGACTACAACCAACATAATCCTTAAAAGCCTGTGAAAACTTAGAAGGAGAAGAATAACCCACACGCCTTGAAATCTCACCAATACTCAAATCAGAATCCTCAATTAACTTACAAGCATAATTTAACTTAAACTCCTTCCTCCATTTAAAAATAGGCTTACCATAAACCTCCTTAAAAGAATTCTTAAGACCAGTCTTACTAATACCATACTTACACGCCAACTCATCAATAGTAATCTGAACAGACAAATCACAAATCAAATCATCCTTAACCCTATCAACAATATCAACCTGTCTCCTAGATAACGGATAACAATCAAACCTCTTAAAATCAGTAATCGAAAAAAACAACAATAACTCCAAACATTTCAATTTAAAATAAGACTCCTTAATACGCTCATCAACAGAATATAACTCACCAATAACATGATCAATTTTCTCATTAGCCCTAATTAAAACATAACCCCCAAAGGACTTTAAATCCTCATAAAACTCAATCAAATCAAAATCCGGAATATACTCCCCAATATAATCATTAGCCACATCAACATCAATAAATAACTCCAAACCCTTATAATAACCAACAGGAAAATCAGAAAAAGACTTAGTTAAATCATAAACACTAATACATAAATCCCCCTTACCAAAATAAACCACCTTATCATCATTCACCGCATAAGAATATCTGCCCTCGTCACAATGATTAATCTCCAACAACCTGTGATTAATTTTTTGTTCAAAAAAAACATCCCCAACATTATCAATATTCACATCAATATATGCAAGAATAACACCAGGAAATAAAGAATAAGCCTCCAAGTTCCCATATTCTCCATTTTCCCCCAATTCAATCACAGTTTTATTGCCATCTTCATTAACAGAAAAGTCAGATATAAAAACATCATCAAAAATTCCAAAAAGAGAATCATTCATAATAATATATTATAGAATCAATACATATAAAAACATTTCAAAACAAAACTTATAATATAATAAAATAATAATAAGTAGGAAAAATCCAAAATGTCATTTAAAAAAGATGAAATGTTAATAATGCCTGCAGTTGATATTAAAAACGGCAAATGCGTTCAACTTATTCAAGGCAAACCTGGAAGTGAAATGGTTGAAATTGAAAACCCTGAAAATGTTGCCAAACACTGGCAAGATTTAGGAGCTAAAAACCTCCATATTATTGATTTAGATGGAACAATAAATGGTATTGCAAGCTTTGAAGTTATTAAAAAAATTCTAAAAGAAATATCAATTCCAATCCAACTCGGAGGAGGAATTAGAAGTGTTGAATATGCCCGCCAACTATTAGACCTTGACATAGAAAGATTAATTATCGGCACAATGGGAATACAACACCCCGAAACCATTGAAGAACTTTCAAAAGAATACGGTTCAGATAGAATTATGATTTCACTTGACAGTAAAAATAACAAAGTAGTAATTAAAGGATGGCAGGAAAAAATAGATAAAAGCCCAATAGAATTATCTAATGAATTTAAAAACCATGGCGCAGGAAGTATTTTATTTACAAATGTGGATGTTGAAGGCCTTTTAGGCGGATTTTACACAAGTCCCGTAGAAGAACTTAAAAAATCAGTTGACTTACCTATTGTTTATTCCGGAGGAATCACAACAATAGAAGATGTTAAAAAACTAAATGAAAGTGGAGTGGAAGGAATAGTTATCGGATCTGCACTTTATAAAAATAAAATTGATTTAACTGAAGCATTAAAATACCAAAAGAGGATATAAAAATGAAAGTAATGGCGACCGGAACATTCGATATACTCCACCCCGGACATGGAGTCTACCTTGAAGAATCTAAAAAACTTGGTGGAGAAGATGCTGAACTTTACGTTGTTGTTGCAAGAGACACAACAGTTAAAAGAAGAAAAAGAGTCCCAATTGTTGGAGAAGACCAACGTTTAGAATTAATTAAAATGCTTAAACCTGTAACTGATGCTTTCCTTGGTGATGCAAATGGAGATGTTTTTAAAATCGTGCGTGAAATCAACCCAGACATAATCACCGTAGGAGCAGATCAAAACCATGACATCAGCAAATTACAACAAGCCATAGATAAACGAGGACTTAAAGCAAAAGCAGTGCGAATTGATAAATATCGTGATTGTGAACTCGACAGTAGTTGTAAAATCATACAAAAAATACAACAAACCTACTTTGAAGGAAAAATATTAGATAACTGTAAATAATTAAAAAGGAGTAAAAAAAATGAACAAAATAGCTATTATAGGAGCAAGCGGATACACAGGTGGAGAACTTTTAAGAATGCTTTTAAACCATCCAGAAGTTGAAATAACAGACATTACTTCAAGAAAATATGATGGTACACCAGCACATAAAATACACCCGCACATAAGAGACAGCGGACTAGTATTTAAAAACAAAACCCCATCAGAACTAGATGCAGATGTTGTGTTTACAGCAACACCACATGGAGCATCAATGAAAATAGTACCTGAAATTTTAGATGCAGGAATTAAAGTTATAGATTTAAGTGGAGATTACAGATACCGCGATACAGAAGTTTATGAAAAATGGTATGGAATGGAACACACCGATAAAGAAAATAAAGGAGTATTCGGTCTTCCAGAATTATACCGTGATGAAATTAAAAAAACAAAACTTGTTGCAAATCCAGGATGTTTCCCAACAGGTGCGATTTTATCATCATATCCACTAGTCAAAAACAATATAGTTGAAAGAATAATAATTGATTCAAAAACCGGAGTTAGTGGAGCTGGAGTTAACCCATCAGAAACTACACATTACCCTAATATTGCTGATAATGTGAACCCATATAAAATATCTTCTCACAGACACATGTCAGAAATTCAACAGGAATTACATGGTTTTGAAGATGTTAAAGTATCATTCACCCCTCATTTAGTACCAGTTATTAGAGGAATTCAAACTACAAGCCATAGTTTTTTAAATGATGAAAATATAGATATTACACCAGATGAAATCAGAAAACTTTACCAGAAAGAATATGGTAAGGAATTCTTTATTAAACTCATGGATGAAGGAGAAATTCCTCATTTAAGTTCTGTTCGTGGATCAAACTTTGTTCACATTGGCGGATTTGAAATTGATGATACTAAAAGACTTGTAATGCTTTCAGCTATTGACAATCTTGTTAAAGGAGCATCTGGTCAGGCAATACAGAACATGAATATTTTACTTGGAATTGATGAGAAATTAGGTTTAACACATTATGGACTTCACCCATAAGTTTAAAATAATATGGAGGATAAAAAACAATGGCAAAAATAATTATTTACTATTCTCAAGGAGGAAGAACAGATTTAGTTGCAAAAACACTTGCCAAAAATTTAAATGCTGATTTAGTTAGAATTAGTGATTTAAAAAATCGTAAAGGATTTAAAAATAAATTATTCGCATCAATTAATGCATTTAGAGAAACAAAAACTGAAATCTTACCTGAAAAAGTTAATCTGGAAAATTATGATACTATCTATTTTGGAACTCCAACCTGGGCGGGAAATCCAACACCAGCAATTTTAACAATAATCGATAGATGTGATTTAAAATCAAAGGACGTTATTTTATTCGCTACAATGGATGCAAATCATGGTGAAAGTAATATTGCAAGACTTGAGGAAAAAGTTAAATTACGTGGAGCTAGAGTAATTGAAAGTTTCACAATCGCCACTAAAGATAAAAGTCCTAAAAAATTAGCTCAAGATACTGAAGCAATAATTAAAATGAAAGATTTAAATATGTATTAAAATATTTTGGTGGTTTTATGGGAAAATCCGAATTGAAAATTAAAGCTATTGAAAATGGTACTGTTATTGACCATATTACTGCAAATAAATCTTTGCATATTCTTAAAATATTAGGTCTTCCTGATTCACAGATTATAAATGTCACTATAGCTATGAATGTTTCATCTGCCGAGATTGGAAGAAAGGATATTTTGAAAATTGAAAATAGAGAATTAGATGCTAAAGAACTTAATCAGGTTGCTTTAATTGCTCCACAAGCTACAATTAATATTATCAGAGATTTTGAACCTATTAAAAAATATAAGGTTGGATTGCCTGATAAAATTACATCTATTCTTAAATGTACTAATTCAAAATGTATTAGTAATTATGAAAATGAACCTATAACTCCTATTTTTAATGTTATTAAAACATATCCTCCTGTTGTTAGGTGTCATTATTGTGAAAAATTAATAAAAACAGAAGATATTGAGAAACAATTTGAATAATCTTCTTATTTTATTATTTTTATTAAATAATCGGCTAATCTTTTTGATAGTGCAAGTATTGTTAATATTGGTGGTTTTCCAGGAGATATTGGAAGTACACTTGCATCACATACATATAGATTAGAGATTTTTGTTTCAAGATTACTGTCAACTACTTCACCGATTTTTGCTGTTCCACCAGGGTGTGCACCTCTGTAAACTGTTGATCCTATTGTTTTTGGGTCGACTCCTATTTTTTCAAGAATGGTTCCTGCTGTTGCAGCGCCTTCTGCTAAATATCTTATGTCTTGGATAGTGTTTGTTTTGTATACTTCTCCGTTATCATCAATGTATCCTTTGCATTCATCGGGTGTTTTAACCATGATGCTGAATATGTCTTTGTCTTCTACGTTTTCATCGGGAATGTTGTTTTTAATGAATGATGAAAAGTGTGGGGATAATACGAAGTTTTCACCGATTATTAGTCCCGCCATTTGAACTTCTGTGTTGAAGTTTATGTCTTTTATGTATCCTCCAACACTTACAAATGGGTCGAAGAATATTTCCTTGCCTGTGTTGATTCCGATTTTTCTAAGTAGTAATGCTGAAGATATTGCTCCTGCCGCAAGTATTACATGCTCACCATATAATTCTTCTTGTTTATTGTTTTTAATGTATTTTACACCTTTGATTTTATTGTTTTCAGTTATTAAATTTGTTACTTCGGCTTGTGTTATTAGTGTTGCTCCGTTTTCAACTGCTTCGTCGATGAAGTCTTTTCCAGACCATTTTGCATCTGCCGGACATCCGAATGCACATTTTCCACATTGTATACAGTCTTTTTCTCGAATTGCTTTTGGCATTTTTAAGGTTTTAAGACCCAGTTCTTTTCCTGCATCCAAGAATGCTTGTGTTGCTTTTCCTATGTGTGTGTCATCTAGGTTGTGAACATTTATTAGTTTTTCTACGTATTCGTATTCTTTAGATAGGTCTATTCCGTATGGGTATAATTCTTCGTTGAGTGCTCTTACCATGTTTGACATGGAGACTATTGTTGATCCTCCGATGCATGTTGTGGTTAAAAGGTCTACTGTGTTATTGTATTTATCATAATATTTGTATGCTTCTTTTGATTTTATGTATGGTCCTTTTTCTATGATTGTTACGGGCAAATTGTTTTTTGTAAGTTCTCTTGCAAGGATTGCTCCTCCGGCACCTGTTCCTATGATTATATACATTTAATCACCAATTTTAATTTTAACGATTGTTATATTATTTTTTTTCTTATAAAAAACTATCCTCCAAAAAAAAAAATAACTTTTATTTAATATGTAATCAAAAATATATAATATTATATTAAATCTTTTTTTGGTGATAATAAATGGAAGAATACACTGAATTATTCGAAAAAATTATTGCAAAAACAAGCCCCCAAGTAGATTACATGGACATACGATCCGGAACAGGCAATGCAACATCAATACTAATGAAAGACGGAGAAGTAGAGGAATTAAACACTGGAAAAACAATATCTGCAAGAATAAGAGTATTGAACAATGGAGCATGGGGATTTGCATACACAACAGACTTATCAAAAATCAACGAAATAACAAAAACCGCAATAAAACTATCAAACACACTTAAAGGAGATGTAACGTTAAGTGAAACAGACATAATCAAAGACAAAGTAGAAATCCAAACAAAAATACCCTTCAAAGACATAACCCTCGATGAAAAAAAAGACATAATGAAAGAAGCAAACGATGCAGCAACAATAAAAAAAGTAAACAGTACCACAGTAAGCTACGCAGACAGCGAAACAAACGAATTATTCATGAACAGTGAAGGAAGCGAAATCGAAGTAAAAACATCAAGAATAAGAATGGCACTAAATGCATCTGCAAAAGAAGGAAAAATAATCCAATTCGGACATGGAAGTCTTGGAGGAGTCAAAGGATTTGAAGTAATAAAAGAAACAGACATCGAAGAATTCGGAAGAAAAATCGGAGAAAAAGCCGTCAGACTACTTGATGCAAAACCAGCACCATCCGGAAAATTCCCAGTAATAGCAGACCCAGAACTAACAGGAGTACTAATACACGAAGCATTAGGCCATGCAGTTGAAGGAGATTTAATCCTGCAAAACGACTCCATACTAAAAAATAAAATCGGAGAAAAAATCGCCTCAGACATAGTAAACATCTACGACGATGCAAGTTTAAAAGAAGGATTCGGATATTACCCATATGATGTTGAAGGAGTAAAAACAAAACCTCATCAATTAGTAAAAAATGGAGAATTAATATCTCTTCTAAATTCAAGAGAAACATCATCCAAACTCAACATGACCTCCTCAGGAAATGCAAGATCAATCATAGCAGACCAACCAATAGTTAGAATGAGCAATACATTCCTACAACCAGGAGACCATGAAGTTGAAGAACTCTTCGAAGACGTTGAAAACGGAATATACCTTAAAGGATCAAGAGGAGGGCAAGTAGACACTGGAAAAGGAATATTCCAATTTAACGCAGCAGAAGGATATCTCATAAAAAACGGTGAAATAACAACACCCCTAAGAGATGTATCCTTATCCGGGAACATACTGGAAACACTGAAAAACATTGACGCACTAGCTAATAATTTTAAATTAAGCGTTGGATTTTGTGGAAAATCCGGACAAACAGCACCAGTAGGAGATGGAGGACCACATACAAGAATTTTAAATGCACTTGTTGGAGGAATGGGATAAAATGATAAGTAACGAATCCGGAGAATATTTAATTAATTTATCCAAACAAACAATAAAACATTATTTAAAAACAAATCAGAAAATGGAAAAACCAACAGAATATCCTAAAGAATTAAATGAAGATTTAGGAGTATTTGTAACATTAAATAAAAATAATAATCTAAGAGGATGTATTGGATATGCAGAACCTGTAAAACCAGCAATTGATGCAACAATGGATGTTGCAATATCAGCCGCATTTAACGATCCAAGATTTCCACAATTAACCAATGATGAATTTGACCAACTTGAATTTGAAGTTACCGTTTTAACAAAACCAGAAATAATAACAGTAAACAACTATGAAGAATACTTTAATGAAATTGAAATAGGACGTGACGGATTAATTATCCAAAAAGGATATTTAAAAGGCCTATTACTACCACAAGTTGCAGTTGAAAATAATTTCACAATAAAAGATTTTTTAGAACATACATGTATGAAAGCCGGAATCAGTGCAGACAGTTGGATGGATGAAAGCTGTGATGTATATAAATTCCAAGGCCAAATTTTTAAATAGAAAGTGATACTCATGATGATACCAACAATACCCACACCTGACGAAATATTAGATAAAGGATTCAGCCGTGGGAAAAAACAAGCAGATTTAATTAGAAGTCAGAAAATACCAAAACACTTGAAAGGAAAAAGAATTGAAGAAAGAAGAGTTGTTACTTCCTGTCAAGTAATTAAAGATAAATTAAAATCAATTTTAGATGCAGTTCCAGAAATTGAAAAATTACATCCATTCTATCAGGACTACATTGACATAACTGTTGGTGTGGATGATATGAAACAGGCTCTTGGTGGACTTAACTGGGCTTATGGAATTATAGCTCAACTTGAAAAAGAATATGGTGCTAAAATCAGGAAAAATCCATCAGAAAAAGCAACTGCAATACAAAAACAGGCTTATGGTAGAATAGCTTCTGTTATTAATAAAATCAAAAAAGATTTGGATTTTCTAGATTTCGCCAAACAAAATCTAAGAAACATGCCAACAATTGATTTTGACGCAACAACAATTGTAATTGCAGGTTTTCCAAATGTAGGTAAATCCACATTACTTAGACAAATTACAGGAGCAGATCCCCAGGTTGCAAATTACCCATTCACCACCAAAGGAATTCAGATAGGACACACAGAAAGGCACTGGAAACATATACAGATTATAGACACACCGGGTCTTTTAGACAGACCTGTTTTAGAAATGAATGATATTGAGATGAATGCTATTGTTGCACTTGAACATTTAGCTGATGCAATCTTATTCATTTTTGATGCATCTGAAACTTGCGGATTCCATCTTGATAATCAATATAATCTATTAAAACAAATTGAAAAGATTTTTTCTGAAATTCCAGTAGTTTACCTGTTTAATAAAATGGATCTAGTTGAAGATAGTGAATATCTCAATCAATATATAGATGATGAAAACAATTCTATTTTCATATCTGCAATTGAAGGAGAAGGTATTGATAAAATCAACCGGAAAATTGATAAAATAAAAAAAATAGAACGTGATTTTGAAAAAGAAGATGAATATGAAGATGATGATTATTATTAATCATTAATTTTATCTCTTTCTACAAAAAAATATATTTTACCCCAACATCAGTTAATGTGGAAAATAACTTTTAAATATTAGTTTTAATGTTATCAGCATTAATAGAGTGCATTATATTTGATATTTATGTTGAGTTTTAAAGAAAAAATAATTAAAAATAGTATATGGGCATGTATAATAATATTTTTAGTATTACTGTTAGTTCATGGTAGTGAAGCTATTTTTCTTCGTATGGATGAAACAATATTTGCTGAAAATTTTATTAACAAATTATTTGGAATATTTGTAATTGGATTAGTCTTATATTTACTTAAATGGAACTGGAAAGATATTGGATTTGAAAAAAATAATATTTTAAAAAATATATTGGCAGGATTTGCTTTAGGTTTGACTACATTTTTCATTGCATATGTAGTTGAAATATTAATTTTAAATGGACAGGGCCAATTTGTTAGTTTAGGATTTTTCACAACAGGATTTTCACTAACAGGTAATCCTACTATCAATACTGGAATAGGTTTTATTTTAATGTGTGTGATTTTCAATATTATTAATGTAGTGATGGAAGAAGGAACATTCAGAGGACTTTTTATCAATATTCTTAGTGAAAATCATACTATGAAACTGGCAATATTATTCCAGGTATTATTATTTGGAATCTGGCATATTGTAACTCCTCTTCATAATTATTTAGATGGTGGTCTTGGATTTGGAGGTTTTATTGGATTAAGTGTGGGTTATATTATATTAGCTGGACTTATGGGTTTGAAATGGGGTTTGCTTCGCAAAATAACTGGAAATTTATATGCTGGTATGGCAGATCATTTTTTTAACAATTGTATTGCAACAAATTTAGTTCATGTAGTTACTGTTGGTGGATTTGATGATTTAATGATAATTAGAATTCTCATAGCACAGATATTATCATTTATTATTGTTTTAATAATATATTTAAAAAAGAAACCCTAATGATTGAACTATTCTGATTTTATCTAAAGTTTGGAGGCATATTGATTAAAAAATCAACATTACTCTTATTATGAATATGAGGAAATCATTATAAAACTTTAATTGTTCTTTCAGGACGAAAAATAATATGTTATTCTTCTTCTGTTTTATAAATTAGTTCTTTGTTTTCAATATATTTAACAATTTTAGGAGTATATTTTTTTAGTATAGGAATCTTGTTTAAATACTGGGTGAAAAAGTTTATATCTCTTTTTGTTAAAACTTTTAACCTTATTAATGATAGAATATATATTGAAGTGCCAATTATAATTCCTATGATTAAACCGATTAATGTTTTAGGAATTAGATAACATACCCCCATTAAAATTAAATTGCAAATTAATACTAGTAATATATTTTTCCAAGGAATTGATATTTTAGTAGTTTTAATTACTAATAGCATTATAATAATCATTAATATACATGTAGTTATTGTTGTAGCTATAGCAGCACCTATAATACCCATCATTTTAACGAAAAATACATTCAATACAATATTCATTAAAGTGCCCAAAAGCAGTAAATACATTGGCAATCTAGGATTTCCAGTGCCCTGAAGTATGCTGCTACTAATCATATAAACACTATAAAAAGACATTCCTATTACTAAAATACTTAAAACTCCTGAACCTGGAGTATAAACATTTCCAAAGAGTAATTGAATAAGTGGTATGCTGAACATGCTTATAATTACACACATTGGAATAACTGTAAGAATACAATATCTTAAACAGTCCACAACATATTCCTGTAATAATTTCTGATTTTTTAAAACATAAGCTTCAGCTGTTGCAGGAAGCAAAACTGTTGAAATGGATAGTGAAACAACTAATGGAATTCTTGAAATAGGATCAGCAGCATTATAAAACCCAACATCCGCAGAGAACATGAAAACACCAATAACTAATGTGCCAACATCATAAATTGCCATTTCAGATAATGCAGTAATAGCTACAGGCACTGCAAAGCAAATTAACATCCATAATAATTTTAATTCTTCTTTAAAACTTAAATCTAATGAATCTTCGGAATAAAACATTGGACTAATATATTTCTTATATAATAATACTGCAGTTATAGCTGAAACTATAAAACCAAACGCTCCCCCTAATACAGCTCCCATAGCATATAATCCACAATAAACAAAAACAACAGCAAAAACAATTGTTGCTAACTGTTCAGCCATCCTATTATACACTGTATATTCATTTTTATAAACTCCCTGAAATGCGCCCCTCATAGCACCTACAATTACACTGAAAGGAGTTATAAGACTAACCGCTCTTAATGGCCATACGACTAAAGGTTTATGAAATATTGAATTTGCAATAAAATCTGATGAAAATAATAATATAATACTTAATAATATTGCCATTAAAACCATGAACTTGGTTGCAGTGTAAATAACCTGTCGAGTTAATGCTTTATCATCTGTTGCATTGTATTCTGCAACATATTTTGATATTGCCGGAGGCAATCCCCCAGCAGATAGAATTTGAAATATTCCTTGAAAGGGTAAAGTTAATCCATATAACCCATATCCTTCTGGTCCAAGCATTCTACTCATTAATAGTCTATTAATATAACCTCCTACTCTAAAAAGTAAGTTACCTATTAATAAAATGAAACTATTCTTAAGTACCTTATTAGACATATTCTTCACTTAATTGAATATTTTAAAATAAAATGTTTTATATAACTTTATAAAAATATAATTATATATTTAGTATTTATTTTAGACTAATTAACTATTTTATGGTAGATGACTATGGATTATAAAAAATATGATATTTTTTCACCAATGGTATTTGTTCTATTGATCCTTATTTATTTAATATTTTCAGAAATAGCCTTTCATTATCATTTAAATAGGTTAATTGGTGTTAATACTTACACAATTGGCGTGATATTTTTAGGAATTGTATTTTATATTCTAGGTATTGTTTTATCAAATTATTTTCTTAAGAATAAAGAAATTAATATTAAAACCGGAATAGATAAGATTTTATCTGAACGTTTAGTTTTATCATTGGTAATAATTGGAATATTACTTCAAATAGTAAATTTAATTTACTTGGGAGGAATTCCTTTATTTAGTGGTTATCTTAAAGCACGTGCTGCAACAAGAATATGGTTATTAAGTTATTTAATTTTCTTGCCTTCAATTAATATTCTAATTGCAAAATATGATAACAAAAAATATTATTTATTATTCCTATTAGGTTTATTATTGTTTGTATCTACTGGTTATAGAACAACTGCAATGGCTATTGTAATAAGTGTGTTAATAACATTATATTATACTAGGGATTTGCCTTGGAAATATCTGATATTATCTATTATTGCTATCCTTATATTACTTGTGGTAGTGGGATATATTGCTGTTAAATCCATTGAATGGCAAACCTGGTCATCAACTCCAATTGAATTATTATTTTATAGAGCAGGATATACTTTACAAGTTTTAGATCGTGCAGTATTTCTACAGGGCAGTACTCATGGCCAATTATTATATAATACGTTGATGGGTTTTTTTAAATCTTCAGATCCAAGAGTGATTGTTGGTTCGACAACATTAGGTTATGCGCATTCAACAACTTCAATGATTTTTGGACCTGCATTATTGGATTTTGGATTATATGCTATGTTATTGCAAATGATTATCTTAGGATTTATAATAAACTTAATTTATAAAGTGCAGATTAATGTTAAGGGCTTTTTCATTGCATTGTATGCAATATTATTGGCTCATTTAATCATATGGATAGAAACAGGGCCTACTGATTTGGTTGTGTATTTATTCTTTTTAATTTCAATGATTATATTAATTTATGCAGTTAATATAAAAAAGGTGAGTAATAAATGAATATTGCTGTTGTAGCGGAGACAGCTCCTGCAAAAAGTTTAATTCCAATTATTGAAAAAGTTGATGCTGATATTTTATCTTTAACTCATAGTGAGGGAGCGATGGAATTATTAGGTCAGTATAGTAAGGAAATTTCTTCAATTGGTGAAGGTCGAAGGAGCACAACAAAGAAAAGAGGTAATTTTACAATCGCCAGATTGGTTTTAAAAGACACCATTCGCACATATAATGCTTTAAAAAAACATCAGCCTGATTTAACAGTAACCTGTGGGAATGCAGGTGATGTGCGTAAAGGAATTATTGCATCAAAAAAATTAAGGTTACCTAAACTTCATATAGAACAGGATATTTATAATCCGATAGAAATGATAGCATATGCAGATTTAATTACTGTTCCAAATAAGGAAGCTATGAAACAATTAAAAAAAATGTATGATATTACAAATACTGTGAATATAAAAGGATATCCTTTAGCAGAATATGTGTGCAGAGTTCCAATATTAGAACCTGAAAAAATATATGAACAGTATCGACATGATGATTTTTATGTTCTTTTTTTAGGTGGAGATACAAGAGCTTCAGATATTCCTGAAATAATTAAAGAAGTGGAAAAAATAGATAAAACAATATTAGTCATTCCATTTAGGTTTGAAACATCTACTATAACTCCCCATATTACTAAAAACAATATTTTTGTTATTGAAGGTTATGTGGATTTAATTAGTTTGATGAATGCTTCACAGGGAGTAATTTATTGTGCTGGGATGGGTGTGACAATTGAAGTTGGTGCTTTAGGAGTTCCTGCAGTGAAAATTTTGGGTTTCCATGCTCAACATGCAAGTAATGATTTGGCTCAAGATTTAGGAATAAATGTTACTTCTACACACGATATAAATCATGCTGTTTCTAGAATGAAAAAACCTCAAGGTAAACGTTTAATTAAAAATGGTTGTAAAGCAAGTCTTAAAGTAGCGGAATTAACTACAAGTACGGATTTATTTGACCAAGATTGTGGTGGTTTAAGTAGTTTAAGGAAAATCTGGAATCAGAGAAAACAGTACCGATAAGATATTCTTAATTATTTTTTCTATTTTTAACAACATGAAAAATAGTAATTATGTTTTCAATAAAATATGAATCATCAACCTTAATCATCAACCAATATGATTTTTTTATTATTAATTAAAAGCTTTTTAAACTAGATTGAAATTTAATTTTATTTAATTCAAAACATTAAATAATATTCATTGAAAATATTAACAAAATAACTGATGAAATTAATAAAATAAAGATCCATAACTATAAAAAATCAAAGATTAAAGGAATTAAGTTTTAATTACTTTTAGTTATAAAAATAGAAAACTTTATATACTAACAATAAGTAATTAAAATATACAATTAAAAAAATTCATCAAAAAGGAGTGTGAAACAAATGGTAGATTCACAAACCATTGACGAAAAAATTTCAGACAAAAAAGAAAAAATTGATGAAAAAATCGATGAACAAAAAGAAAAATTTGATGAAAAAAAAGAAAAAGGTAAAAATATTGCAGACAATGTAATTAACGATTTATACTCAAGTATAGATGAATTCAAAGATTACATTAGAAATATGCAAAAAACTGCAGATCAAAAATATGCAGACTACAAAAAATCAACTGTTCAAACCTTAGACATAGATCTTGTAGAAACCAAAAACACATACTACATAAAAGCTGCAGTACCAGGTGTTGAAAAAGACGATGTTTTAATTGAAGCAGGTGACAATGATATAACCATTGAAACCACATTCGATTCATACATTGAAGAATTCAGCGAAGACGAAACTGCTGAATTAATTTCTTCAGCAATAAAAACTGGAAGATGTGTTAAAACCATTAGATTTGAAAACAGCCTTGATTTAGAAAACATCACAGCAAAATTCGCAAACGGAATTGTTACAATAACCATTCCAAAATTAATTATACCAAAACACAAAGTAAATGTAGAATAGAATTAAATCATTCTACATTTTTTTTCCTTATTTTAAAAAAATAGAATTTTTAATATCTTACTTTACCAATATGCCTAGTTGCACCAGGATCTTCACCATTATAATGTGCTAAGTAATATACAAACCATTCAAGTGGAATAACAAATATGAATGGAGATAATAATTTATTAACATCAGCATAATCTTTTAAATCATAAATAATTGATTTTAATTTTAAATTTTCACAAAAATCAATTGCTTTTTGAGTTATTTCATCAGCTTCAAAATCTGATTTTAAAAATATAATTGGAACTCCTTTTTCAGCTCTTTCAATTAAACCATGTCTAAATTCAGCTGCATATTCCGGACATGCATGTTTAATTGCTCCTTCCATGAGCATAGTCATTGCAAGTTTATATGAAAGCCCGAAATTTGGTCCACTACCAAGACAATAGAAAATATCTTCTTTTTTAAAGTCCTGTGCTAATAATCTATTATCATATTCAGTAGTTTTCAATAAGTCTTCTAAAATATCAGGTATTTGAGCTAATTGTGACAATAATTCCTCTTTTTCTTCATAATTACTTGCAGAGAATAATATTTGATATAGGCAAGCTAGTTGAGTAATGTATGTTTTAGTTCCAAGTATTGCTGTTTCCCTTTCACATCTGGTTATTATTGGAGTTTTAGCTTCTTTAATCATTGAACTTTCACTTTCGTTTGAAATAGAAACTGTTGGAATGTTAAAATCATTAGCTTTTCTTAGTGAAGCAAGAGTATCTGCAGTTTCACCTGATTGTGATGTGAAAATAGCTATAGAATTTTCGTTTTCAACTAATTTTTTATTATAATAAAATTCATAACCGGTATATACTTCAATATCAATATTTGTAGCAGCCATTCTTATTGCATCTCTAACACTATAACAGGTTGAAATAGAACTGCCACAACCAATTAAATAGACTTTATCAGCATTTAATATTGATTTTGAAACTTCATCCATGACGGGCATTTCACTTTCAAAAGTTTTTCTAAATGAGTCTGGTTGCTCCATCATCTCATCATACATTTTATATTTCATAAGCTTAAACTCCTTAAAATTAAATATTATAATAAATATATGTATATTAAAATATAAAAAGGTTTTTTAAAAATGATTAAATTATCAGAAATTGGGATGGAAAAAGGAAAACAATATGAAACAATTGTTAGCACTGCCGATTTAAACAATTTAAATAATGCTGCACCTATTGGAATTATATGTTCCGGTGATGATAGGGTTATTTGCCGGATTTTTAAAGGCAGCAAAACTTTAGATAATATTCTTTTGCACAAAAAGTTTATTGTTAATATTACTCATGATCCTGAATTGTTTTTATTATCAACTATTGGAAATTTACCTGAGGATTATTTTAACGAGAATGGTTCTGTTAAGAATATTGATGCATATTTTAAATGTGAAGTTATTAGTTTTACTGAAGCGGTTAAGCAAAGTGATCCTATTAGGAGTAGTAGTGAGGCTATTGTGATTAAATCTCAAGTCACTGAGTTAATTATTAATAATAATGTTAAAGCTTTTAATAGGGGTTTTGGTTATGTTGTTGAAAGTTTAGCTAATTTTACACGTTTTGATTTGGTTGATGAAAATCAGAAACAAGTTTATTTGGATAATTTTAGGGAAGCCAAACGTGTAGTTAATAAGATTGGTTATAAAGAAGATATTCAGGCCATGAATGAAATTAAAAAAGAATTGATTGAAAAAGGTTATGAACCTTAATTTTTAATAACATCAATAAATTCAAATGCATCACAATCAAATAATCCTTTATCAGATATTTTTAAGGATGGGATAACTAGTAATGCCATGAATGCCATTGTCATGAATGGATTATCTATTTTACATCCTAATGCTGAAGACATTTTTTGTAGAATTTCTAATTTGGAGGCTACTGTGTGTGCATCTTCATTGCTCATTAGTCCTGCGATAGGTAGTGGTAATGAGTCTTTGAAGTTTTCACTTGCCACTGCAATTCCTCCTTTGTTGTCTATGATTTTATTCACTGCTTGAGCCATCATTTCTGCATTGTGTCCTATGACTATGATGTTGTGTGAGTCATGGGCAATTGATGATGCTATTGCGCCTTTTTTAAGACCAAATCCTTTGATGAATGCATTTGCAATTTGGTTTTGACCATATCTTTCTACAACCGCTATTTTTAATATGTCTTGATTAGTGTCAGATTGGATTTTACCGTTTTTGCATTTTAGTTTTGCTGTGGTTTTTTGTGTTAATAGTTCTGTGTTGAAGCATTCTATTGTGTTTACTTCACATTCTTCTCCTTCGTAGTATATTTCAAAATCTTCTGGATTTTTCTTGGTTGTTTTTATTGTGTTTTTTGCTTTGATTTGTGGAGCGTCGAATAATACGTTTTTTCCGTCAAAGACACATTTGCCTGAAATGTATGTTTTGAGGATGTTGAAGTCTTTTAGATTATCTATTATTATGTAATCTGCTTTTGCTCCAGTTACTATGACTCCTGCATCCAGTCCGTAGTGGGTTGCTGGGTTGATAGTTACCATTTCTATTGCTTTGATTATGTCTATTTCCATTTCAGCTGCTTTTTTTATGGATTTGTTTAAATGTCCTTTTATAAGGTCTTTTGAGTTTTTATCGTCTGTTACTATGAAATCGAATATTGGTGAGTGGATTCTTCTTTCAAGTACTTCGGTAGGTATTATGCCGAAGCTGTCCTGGTTTTTCAGATATGTTATACGTTGCGTAAAATCAAATAGAGCTTCCATATTTTTAGCAGATGAGCCATCACGTACCATAATTTTCATGCCTTTTTGCTTTTTTTCAATAGCTTCGGTGAAAGTGGTGCATTCATGGTCAGTGACTATACATTGTTCAAGGTATTTATCCAATTCTTTACCGGAAAGTAATGGGGCATGCCCATCAATCGGCTTACCATATAACCTGGCCAACTCCAACTTACGAATAACCTCAACATCACCATTCAAAACACTCGGAAAATTCATCATCTCTCCAAGAGCAACAACCTCATCTTTTTTAAGTAAAAACTCAATATCAGAAGAATCTAAACAAGCACCTGAAGTTTCAAACAAAGTAGCAGGAACACAAGAAGGAGCAGAAAAATAAAAATTAAAAGGAACCGAAGAAGCATTGTCAATCATGAACTCAATACCTTCAATTCCACAAACATTAGCAATCTCATGAGGATCACAAATAACAGAAGTAGTACCATGTCTCACAGCAACCTTAGCAAATTGCGCCGGAGTAAGCATACTACTCTCAACATGAATATGAGCATCAATAAAACCCGGAAGCATTAACCCCTCGACATCAATTACTGTATCCTCACAAACACTAATAGGAGTGATTTCTTTAAAAACACCATCTTCAACTGTTATTCTTGCAGGATAAACAGAATCAGTTAAAACATCAAGAATATAAGCAGTGAAGCTCACCCCCATCACTCCTCATGAATAGCATTATAAAGAAGAGGTAGAAATGTTCCAATATCCGTTACAATACCAACAACCTGCGCACTACCCCGATCAGATAATTTAGTAACAGTAGAAGGATTAATATCAACACAAATACTTTTAACTCTAGACGGTAGCAAATTACCAGTTGCAATAGAATGAAGCATAGTTGCAATCATAATAACCATATCAACCTCCTGAGCATAATGCCTCATTAACTTCTGAGACTCCACAGTATCAGTTATAACATCAGGAAGAGGACCATCATCACGAATAGAACCTGCAAGAACATATGGAACATCATTTTTAACACACTCATACATAATACCACCCTTCAAGGTACCATCCTCAACAGCTTTTCTAATAGATCCTGAATTATTAATTTTATTAATAGCTCTCATATGATGAGTATGACCATGAGCAACAATCTTACCTGTTTCAACTTCAATACCTAAAGAAGTACCGAACAAATCAGATTCAATATCATGAGTAGCTAAAGCATTACCTGCCATAATAACATCAATATATCCTTCACGAATTAAAGAAGCTAAAAATTTACCTGAACCAGTATGAACAATAGCTGGTCCACCAACAATACCTATTTTACCGCCTTTAGCCTTGATTTCCTTCATTTCACGAGCAATACCTCTAATTAAATTCATTAAAGGTTTTTCAGAAGACACATCACTATTCATGAATTCAAAAACCTGCTGTTCATCCCTTGAACGATGAGGTGGAGTAACTTTAACACCATCAAGACCAACAACAATCTTATCACCAGCCTTAATATTAGCAATAGGCTTTACAAAAGCCCTTTTCTCATTTTCATCCACCACAACTAAACAATCCATTTCAATTTCCTCAACAGGAATCCAATCCCCATCATAAAAAATATGAGTAGTATGATTAGAAGAAGAATAAAAACCTTCAGGAGCAACCTTATCTTTAACTGATGCAATAAGATTAACCTCTTTAATCTCATCAATTGACGCACCAAGCACAGATAATTCATCTAAAATAGATTCTAATAATTCCGGAGAATTTGCTGATACTTCAATTTTTGCATGACTTACATCTGATTTTTTACGTCCAACATCAATTTCCAATATATCAAATTCTCCGCCTTTATCCATAATAATGCCCATTGTTCTGGTTAAAGTCAATGAGTCAATAATATGGCCTGAAAGCTCAATAATTCTTTTATTCATAAAATATATGCTCCATTATTTTTATTAATATAATAATTATATTTATGGTGATATTTAATGGTATGGTTATTGTTTAAAAAAAAAAGAATAAATAATAAAAATAGCTATATTTTAACTATTTTCATTTACAACATTCCTTTAAAATTATCGGTTATATTTAAAATATTATCTTTAAAATACATATTAGAAATTGTTCCAATAACCCCTCCAATAATTATGAATAGAATCATATGACTTCCAAAAAATCCATTATAAAAACCTGCAACAAAAGCACCGTATGTAAATTCAACTAAAGGAGATTCTAAAATCCCTAAAATCAATCCTACAGCGACACCGAAAATAACTGCATTAATTTGATTATCAATTGCTGCTGCGAATACTCCTACAGTTAAAATAATTGCAATTACAAATGAAAACCATGAAAATCCAATTAACAATCCAATAACAGATAATATAATCCCTAATATTATTGAAACTATTAATGGTTTGATTATTACACTAAGATTAACTTTATCATTGGAACTATTATGAATCGTTTTATTTTTTTCACCTGTTGAAATATTAGTTCCACATTCATGGCAGAAAGTAGTATCATTTTCAATTTCCACCCCACAATTAGGACATGTTTTAACATCCTCTTGTTTTTCAATTTTTTGCCCACATGTTGAACAGAATAATGTGTTTTGAGAAATGATTGAACCACAATTACTGCATTTTAATTCATTATCCGGATTATTTTTCTGATTGTTTGATTTTAAATCTTTACCACAATTTGGACAAATATCCGTATTGTCATCTATTTCTACACCACAGTTATTACATTTAACCATAGAATCATCCCTTAATTAAATAATAGATCTTGTTTTAATTGATCAAATTCTTCTTGTGTGATTACATTAGAGTCTAATAATTCCTGATATTCTTTAATTTGTTGAGCTTTTGTTGGTTGTGGAGATTGATTTTCAATAACCACTTTTTGTGGTTTTCCTCTTAATGTTTCAAATAGATCAATTAGGTTTTGACCGAATTGATAACTTGGAAGTCTGATTTCAAAAGAGGTGTTATCAACCAGTTTAATTAATAATCTATCAAACATATCAGCACTATCATTATTTGTGATTAAATCTTTAAATCTTGTTGCTTTAAGAGATTGAATATCATTTTGAATAGCTCTTTTAATATCATGAGCAGATGTATATGGTGTTCTTTTTGTAATATCTTCATATCTGCTTTCATCGCCTAAACGTTTTGTCACACGCATCGATACGATTTTGTCGAAATAGAAATTGTTTATTCCTGCATTGACTTTTTCCCATTCCCTATTATCAATTTCCATGAAAACAAATTTATCTTCTTTGATTATGAAAAATCCATCAATTATTGTTTCATTACCTGCGAATCGTTTGAAAATTCTGTTAACTGGCAATCCAACTGCTGCATAATCAATTGTATCATTTGTGAATTGATGTTTTGTTGTTGATTTTTCCAGTTTATTAAATCTTCTGACACTTGTTAAAAAGTAATCTTCATCTTTAATTCCAAATTCTTCTGCAAGCATGTCATATCTTTTTATAATTTCATCACGCCTTGCATTCCATTCTTTTTGATTATATGATAAATCTGGACCATTATTGCGGTCGAATTTATAACCGCATTCTTTGCAAAATTGTGTGACATTATTATTTTTTGCTCCGCATTTTGGGCAAATGTTGGAATTACTTTCATATTTTTCAATTTTTTCACCACAATTAAAACAAAAATCAGATCCGACAACTTCAGATCCACATTTCTTACATTTAACCATAATTTCAACCCCAATTATTTTGATCTATTGTTTTTTTAATTTTATTTCCCCAAGAACTTTCTTCAATATCCTCTACAGTTGATTTTAAATTATTAGAAACATCTGAAATTGAACTGTTTAATGCATTGATTTTATTATCCATAATGTCCAATTCTAATTTCATGAATCCTTTTTCAATGTCTGAGTAAATTTTTGAATTTTCTTCACTAATCATTTCAACATCTGTTCCTTCATTTAACATGTCCATTAATCTTAAAAATACATGTTCTTGGTGTTGTTTTTCATATTCTTTAATATCCTCTTGTGAATAAATTTTATCCAATAGCATTTTAATTACATTGATAAAATCTTCTCTATCTGAATGATCATTAACATTGTTTGGAAGAATATCAGTTTTAAGTAAAAATACTGAGTTAATGTTTTCTTCTTTTTTTAATGCTAAAGAATATCCCTTGTTTTCAATATACACTAAAGTGATTGAATTTTTGTCATGAATTTCAATTTCCACTTTGGAAAATTGCTTGGGTATTGATAAAAAATCTAAATTACGCACTAACATTTTATCACCATTTAATTTTTTTCTCCGCAATTACTGCAAAATCTATCATTGTTTTTTAGTTTGAATCCGCAATTTTGGCAGAATATGTTATTAGAAGAAAATGAATTTAAATTATTATTTAATTTGTTTTTTATTGGTTTTTTAGTGAATTTACCGGTATAATACATTATTGTACCTAATATAATTATGATACAAATAAGTAATAATGAATTAAATATGAAATCAATTATTTGTGGGATGTTTATAGTTATTGCTTGTATGAATGATATTATGAAATAGATAATGACTCCGATGATTAATAGGGAGATGATTATTACAAAACCTATTGCGAAATTTGTTATTGTATCATTAATATTTTTTAAATCCATTATTCTCCACCTTTATTTGAAAACTATAGAATTTGCACATGCTTTTAAATATTCAAGATTATATCCACCAACGAAAACTGCTTCACTACCATCATTATTTGATATTCCTACCAGATATGGTGGAATATTACACATTCCAAGGTCATTGGTTAAAATTAATAATTTTCCATCTTTTTGTGTTATATTATACAAATAGGATAGGGTTAATGTGTTTTTTGCATGTTGCCATACATTTGAATCCCCCATACATAAAACTGATTCATTATAATAATAAATAACAATTTCATCATCATCAATTTCACAACCTGTATTTTGATCTCGATATTCTTTTATACAACCTAAATCCCCATTTGGAAGGCAGTATGCAGTATCTGAATAATATTCTCCTATGGGAACGTTCATTGTGAATAAATCATCAAAATTCTGGTTAGATACTGGAACTGCATTAATTAGAGTTATTAAAATTAATGCTAAAAATGGTAGTAGTAGTAAAAATTTTTTGTTGATAATTATCACCTCGTCCTGTAATTGAATATTATATTAAACACATAATATAAACATTGCTATTAGCATGCTAATATCATATAGATATCTATTAAATAGCCAAAAAATATAATCAAAATTATGAGTCAAAAAGAGAATATGAGTATTATATCATTATTAGCTCGCTCTAAAAAAAGAATAAACGTGTTAAAATCACTTGAAAAAGAAGATAAAATCCCCTCAAAGATTAGTAAAGATATTAATGATAATAGCAACCATGTTTCCAAATATTTAAAAACATTAAAAGAAGCAGAATTAGTAGAATGCCTTAATGAAGAAGACAAAAGATACCGATTTTACAGTATTACAGATAAAGGCAAATATTATCTTAACAAAGTAGAAAAAGAATATAAAGACTAGTTTTATAAAATTAAACCCCATAATCCAAGTTCAAAGTCCGAAAAACAAATAAATTAAAAATATAATTATAAGCAGGAAAATCCCAATCCCCAAATCCTTATATCTGCCACTGGCAATAGTTGCAACAGCATATGTAATAAAACCCCATGCAATACCAATAGAAATTGAACCAGACAAAACCATCATAATAATTGTTATAAACACAGATGCCGCAATCACATTACTCTCCCAAGACACATCTTTTAACTGTTCAATCATCAAGATCCCCACAATCAATAAAGCAGCAGCAGTTACAGGTGAAGTGAATAATGATAACACAATTGGTGAGAAGAATATTGAAAGTAAGAATAATATACCAGTTATAATTGCTGCAAGCCCAGTTTTCGCACCCATTCCAACACCAGTTGCACTTTCAACAAATGCAGTTACAGTACTAGTACCACATATAGAACCAATAACCCCACCAATAGCATCAGATAAAAATGCCTTTTCTATTCCAATAGCCTGACCATTTTCATCAATAAAACCACATTGTCGACCTAACGAGAGCAATGTTCCTGTTGCATCAAAAAAAGTTACAAACAATAATGAAAATACCATCATCAACATATTCGGAATATTTGAGAATAACTGTTCAAAACCTTTAGCAAATCCAAAAAATAACGATGTATCAAAATTAGTGGTTATTAATTGTGAAGGAACAGAAGGCATCAATTCATTACCAGAACCAAATCCGAAAATTGACATAATCACACCAATGATGCAGTTATAACCATACCAAAAAACACTGCAGCCGGAACTTTTCGAAAATGAAATATTAAAGTTATTAAAATACCTATTAAAGCAAGAAATGTTGGAGGAGCAAACAAGTTACCCATTGAAATAAGAGTAGACTGATTAGCAACAATAATTCCAGCTCCTCTAAGCCCTAATAATGCAAGGAAAAAACCAATACCCGCACCAATACCTAATTTCAAATCAACAGGAATAATATTTAAAATTGATTCTCTTAAACCGGAAAGTGTAATTATTAAAAAAAGTATACTGGAAATAAATACCGCTGCAAGAGCAGCTTGCCAAGAATTCCCCATTGTTAAAACAAGCGTATATGTAAACAATGCATTTAAACCCATACCCGGAGCTAATCCAACAGGATATTTAGAAACAAGACCCATAACTATACATGCAATACCAGATACAATTGCAGTTGAAAAAATACACTTGTTTGAGGCATACCCGCATCAGCAAGCATTGTAGGGTTCACACCCAAAATATATGCCATAGCCAGAAATGTAGTTACACCTGCGATAATTTCAGTTTTGAAATCCGTTCCATTTTCCTTAAACTTAAAAAAATTATTCAACATATAGCACCTTTATTGTGGGAAAAAAAACTTATTTGAAATTCAATACTATATTTGAAAAATATCAATATTAAATGTTATCAAAACTTTTACTTATTCAATTAATGTTAAAAAATCATAGATTATTTTTGCAGCAACCACAGCAGTATTATCTCCAAGTTGGTCACTTGCTGTTTCAACAACATCCAAACCAACAACATTCTTATGTGATAAGGTTTCAATAATTGTTTCGATTTCTGAGATGAATAATCCTCCAGGAGTTGGATTTCCAACACTTGGTGCGAAAGCAGGATCTACAACATCCATATCTATTGAAATATAAATTGGAGTGTCTATATTAATCAGGTAATATTCAATAGCATCCATATGTTTATGAACATCCCTGTTTTTAAATGTTTGAATATTATATGTGGATTTTACAAATTCTTCTTCATCACTGGAAGATGATCTGATTCCTATTTGAACTAAATCAACACCTAATTCATGAACTCTTCTCATTACTGTTGCATGTGAGTATTTTTCACCAACAAATTCAAATGCAAGGTCCCTGTGAGCATCAAGATGTATTACTGTTAACTTATCATATTTTTCTTTTACAGCTTTAATGGCACCAATAGATGCTGAATGTTCCCCACCAATCAATATTGGTTTAACATTTAAATCCATAAGTTCTTTAACGGTGTCTTCAATGATGTTGCATGTTTTTTCACAGTTTCCAGGAACGACATTAACATCACCGAAATCATAGAAAGTAGTGTTTAAATCTTTATTAAAAATAGTATTATATTTTTCAAAACCAAATGATGCTTCTCGCACAACAATTGGTCCTAAACGTGAACCTGAATGATAAGAAGTAGTACTGTCAAATGGAATACCGATTATTCCAAATGAATTTTCTTTAATTTCATCATTTTCTTGGGAAAATGCAAATTTCCATGGTTCATATGTATTTAAAAGCATAATTAATCTTTAAATGTTAAAATAAGAAAAAAAATGAAGAAGAGAATTTATGATCCTCTGGTTCTCATTATTTTCATATTTCCCATTGCAACAATGTATTCTACTTCAATACCTTCAACGATTGCATCTTTTAAATCTTCAGGCATTGGTAAGTCAATAGTATCATAGTTTTCCATATCCATGATTTGTACATTGTCACCTTGGATAGATATTACTTGACCTAATCTTTTATCAATAATTGGGATATCTACTTTGTTATCCACAGGTTTTACAAGACTTCTTTTTTGACTGTCGAAAACACCTACTGCTTCGATTCTTGCTTTTGCAGCACCGTGTTTACCAGGAGATGAAGTGGTGTAACTGATAATTTTACAGGCTTCTCCCCCTAAAACAATATATTTACCAACTTTTAATGTTTTAATTTCTACAACTTTTGTTGACATTAATTTTCCTCCATATTTAATATAAAAAACCGGTTTTTTAATCTTATAATAAGGAATATTATATAGATTAATAATAATTATCTTTGCCATTTTATATAAAGTATTCGTTTATTTAAATAATTTATATATAAATAAATACATATAGAAAAAATAAGTGATTAAATATGAAAATAGCAATCGTTTCTGGAAAAAATGAAGGGCCAACAAAATTAAATGCATTCGATAATGCATTAAGTGATGCGGGAATAGGCGATGTTAATCTAATAAAAGTATCCAGTATGCTTGCAGGCAATACTGAAATATGTGAATTGCCAAAACTTAAAGCTGGAGCTATGGTAAACTGTGTTTTATCAGAAATAACTTCAGATACTCCTGGAGACACAATAACTGCAGTAATTGCATTGGCCATTGGTGAAAAATTAGGATGTGTTGTTGAAACATCAGCAGCTAATAAAAACCTCTCAGATATGATTGATGAAGCTAAAAATATGGTTAAATACATGATGAATAAACGAAATGTTGAAATTAAAGAATTAAAAGTAGAATATTCAACAACAACAGTTGAAAAAACTGCATCAGTTATAGCTTCAGTTGTATATTTAAATGAAGAAATTATGGAAGGCTAATAATGGATAGGGAAACAAAAAAAATAGCAAAAGACATAGCCAATAAAATAATTAAAGCGGTTGGCCCTATTGCAAGGGAATATGCTGGAACCGATCTTGGAGCTACCGAAGTTAAAATAGGTGCTGACGGAACCCCAACATCATATATAGATCAAATTGCAGAAGAAAAAATAATCAACATCCTTAAAAATGCAAACATATTATCATACTTAGTCAGTGAAGAAATTGGAGAGTTAAAACTTGGAAAAGGAACAAAAAGAAGTGTGAGTTTAACTAAAGAATTACTTCGAAAAGATTTAAAAGAAGATGAAATTCCAGAACTAATCTTTCTAATTGATCCGGTTGACGGAACAAGCAATGCAATAAAAGAAATCCCAGCATATGCGATTTCAATAGCCATTGCAGAAGTTAACCAAGGACGACTTGCAACAATAAATGACATAGAACTAGGTTTCGTATATAACCTGGCTAACGGTAACTTTTTTGAAGCTGAAAAAGGAAAAGGATGTCAATTAAACAATAAAAAAGTAAAACCAAGTGACAATGTTAAAATAAACAAAATGACACTAGGAGGATTTACAAAAACCGGAACATCCGAAGCATCAAAATTAGTTGACCGAGCAAGAAGAATGAGAGTTCTCGGAAGTGTTGTTTTAGAATTATCCTATGTTGCAAGCGGAAGATATGATGCATTCCTCGACCTTAGGGGAAGTAGAATAATAGATATTGCAGCAGGAAAATTAATCCTTGAAGAAGCAGGATGCATAATAACAGACAAATACGGGCAAAAACTAAACAACGTCTTAAGCATATATGAAAAAACAATAATTGTAGCTGCAAATAACCAAGAAATGCACAAACAAATAATTGATATTTTAAATGATAATCAAGCAGACATCATAGGTAAAATCGGAATCATATCAAGAATTGATCAGGAAAAACCAATCGTATTATCAGCAAAAATAATTGAATACATCCTAACAAACGGATGTGAAGTAGTAATTGAAAAAAGATTAGCTCAAAAATTAAATGAACTTAAACAAAACCCTAATCTGGACAAAATCATCCAAGAAACAAAAGAAAAATATCCTGAAATTGCGCCAATGCTGAATGATATTGATTTTAAAATTGATTATGATAAATTAGCAGAGGAATTATTTAATTTTGAATGTGACATGGCAACAATACTAGGTGGTGACGGCACACTCCTAAGAGCACAATCAAGAATGAACCCTGAAATACCAATATTCGGAATAAACATGGGAACAGTAGGATTTTTAACAGAAATCGAAGTTAAAAATACATTCGATGCTTTAAAAGAAATTTTAAAAGGAGATTATTATAAAGAAAAAAGAACAAGACTAGTAGTATCACATGAAAATCATAACTTCACTGCAATGAATGAAGTAGTGGTCATGACTGATAAACCTGCAAAAATGCTTCACTTTGAAATCCTAGTTGACGGAGAAATAATAGAAGAAGTAAGAGCAGATGGATTAATCATATCAACACCAAGCGGATCTACAGCTTATGCAATGTCTGCAGGAGGACCAATAGTTGATCCTAAAGTTGCAGGATTCATAATAATTCCAATTTGCCCATATAAACTAGGAGTAAGACCATTTGTAGTATCAGACAATAGTGAAATCACCGTTAAATTACTTAAAAAAGGAAAAACCGCAGTGTTTGTAATGGACGGACAAATCAATGAAGAAGCAGCTTATGAAGAAGAAATTAAATTTAAAAAATCAGATAAATCAGCTTACTTCATCCGAACATCCACCAAATACTTCTACGAAAAAGTAAAAGACAAATTAAAAGAAGGTGGAATTAACAATAACCGGTGCCATAATGAATAACCTTGTTGTTGATTTAACCCACGGCGGAGTTAAAATATCACTTAGCTTAGCTAAAAAAGGAGAGAAAGTCCTTGCATATGACATTTACAATACTTTAAAAAGTATTGATTTGAAAATGCTTGAAATGAATAATGTTAAATTAATACAATTAGATGATTTAAAAGATTTAAAAGGAGATTTAACTGTAATTTATCCCATTCATATGCCATTAGGCTTTGATGAAATTAAATCAAAAAATCCAAATTTAAATTATACTTTTAAAAGTCATCATGAAATTATTAAAGATCTTTTAGAATCAGAATTATCAGATATTTTAAAAATTGAAGTTACCGGAGTTAAAGGTAAAACCACTTCAGTATTCATGCTTAAAGAAATTTTAATTGATGAAAATCCATTAATATTATCAAGTCTTGGAGCATTATTATATGATGATAAAAAAGAGATTACTCTGAAAAAAGATATTTCCATTACCCCTGCAAATATTAAAGAAAGTGTTGATTTAGCATATAAAATTGCAAATCCTGTTTGTGAGATTGCAGAAGGTAATGTTGAAAGTGAAAATTTACGTAAGTATAATTCATGTATTTTTGAATCTTCACTTGGTGTTAGTGGTATTGGAGATGTGGGGCTTTTATTAAATATTGCTGAGGATTATCCTATTGCAAAAGGTTTAAGTAGTGCATCACAGGCAAAAAAACAAGTATTTAGATGTGATTGTGTTTGTATTCAAAAAGAAGCTTATGATGAGTATTATGCTGATGTTGAACATGGAAAAATTAATACATTTTCATTGAATGATTTTGAATCTAATTTATTTGTGAAAAATGTTGATTATAATCTGAATTTAACAGGTATTGAAGCTGAATATAAGAATGTTAAAACTATTAATGATAATGTTATTTCCGGAACTATCAGTTTAAAAACTTTTGCTCCTGGAAGACATCATGTTAGTAATGTTTTAGGAGTGGTTTTAACTTGTCTTTGTTTGGAAATTGATTCTGATAAAATAATTAATGGACTTGGGAATTTTAAAGGAATACCTGGTAGAACCAATAAAAAAATGATTGGAGATTTGGTGGTTATTGAGGAAATTAATCCTGGGTTGAATACTGAAGCTATAAAAGAATCTATTAATATGATTAGTGGTTTGGATGATTTTTATGTGTCTGTTGGTGGGGATTATGGCATAACTTGTGAGGAAATTGATGAAAAAAAATTAAGGAAATTTTTAGAGTCAGTCAAGATAAATTTAATTTTAACTGGAGATCTGGGAGCTTCCCTTAATGAAAAACTAACAGATAAAAGCCCATATTATGAAAATTATATGGATGTTTATGATTTAGCTGTTAAAAATAATAAAAATCTTCTTTTTATATATCGCTCCGATTATAGGAAACTTTCTCAAAGGTGAAATATATATCGAATTGAAACATTTAATATATATTAATACTAAAAGTAAATAATGTAACAAAATCTTATAAGTTAAAACTTATAAAAATAAATTTTAAAATCGGAGATAATCAATGATTGTTGGAACACGCGGTAGTAAATTGGCTTTAGCACAAACACAAAAAGTATGTGCAGATTTATCCAAAATAACAAAAGAACCAATTGATGTAGAAATTATTAAAACCAAAGGCGATAAAATAACTACATCCCAATTATATAATATGGATTCAAAAGGCCTATTCACAAAAGAATTGGATATATCGCTTTTAGAAGAAGAAGTGGACTTTACCGTACACAGTTTCAAAGATTTACCTACAGAATTAGATGAAGACCTAGAAATTGTAGCTGTTCCAAAACGTGAATCTCCACATGAAGTATTAGTTTCCAATAAAAACTGGGATGAACTAAAACCCGGAAGCAGACTTGGAACAAGCAGCCTTAGAAGAGAAGCATTCTGTAATCATCACAATAAAGAATTCAAACTCAAACCAATAAGAGGCAACATTGAAACCAGAATCAAAAAAGCCTTAGGAAACGAATTAGATGCAACCATAATGGCAGAAGCAGGTTTAAAAAGATTGAATCTAACCAAATATATTAAAAATATATTCCCCTTAGATTACATCACACCACCAGCAGGCCAAGGTGCACTAGCAATTATCACACGAAAAGACAGTGATAAAAAAGAAGAAATATCAAAATTAAATGATTACATATCAATGCAAGAGGCATTAAGTGAAAAAAAAGTGTTAGAAGAGCTTGGTGTTGGTTGTCAATGGCCAATAGGAGCAATAGCACAAATGAAAAATAATGAATTTAATATTTATTCAATATTACTAACCAAAGAAGGAGAAATCCTTAAAGAGCAAAGTGAAAAAGGTTCTGTTAAAAATGCGATTGAACTTGGCGGTCGCATCGGAAAAATTTTCGCAGATTATGTTTAAACGGAGGAATTAAATTGAAAACTATAAATGTAGGAGTTGTCGGAGTAGGAGCAATGGGTGAAAACCATGTTCGTGTTTACCATAAAATGGAAGAAGCAAATTTAGTCGCTGTAAGTGATGTAAGCGAAAGAGCACTTAAAAAAATAGAAAAAAAATACGGTGCTAAAGGATACACAGAATACAGTGAACTACTTGAAAATCCAGATATTGAAGCAGTAAGTGTTTGTGTTCCAACCACATTCCACCATGCAGTAGTAATGGAAGCAATTAATCATGGAAAACATGTTTTAGTTGAAAAACCAATTGCATTTACTGTTGAAGAAGCTGAAGAAATGATTGCTGCAGCAAAAGAAGCAGGAGTTATGCTTGCAACAGGACATGTTGAAAGATTCAACCCAGCAGTTCAAAAAGCAAAAGAACTTATTGACGATGGTGTTATAGGAGACATAGTATCAGCATTTGCAAAAAGAGTAGGTCCACTCCCACCAAGAATAAAAGACGTTGGAGTTTCAATCGACTTAGCTATTCATGATTTAGACATTATGAACTATTTATTTGAAGAAAAAGTCACACAAGTCTACGGTAGTATGAACAGCAGTTTTGACGACAGTGAATTTGAAGACCATGCAGAAATTATGGTTAACTTTGATAATGAATCCACAGGAATTATTGAAGTAAACTGGTTAACACCATACAAACGTAGAGAATTAGAACTTACCGGAACTGCAGGAATCATATCAGTAGATTATATTAAACAAAGTATTGAAGTATACGGTAAATTCGCCCAAGATATCCAAATTAAACATGAAGAACCACTTAAAAGTGAATTAAAATCATTCTTAAATGCAGTGATGAACGGAGAAGAACCAGAAATAACTGGTGAAGACGGACTTAATGCTCTTAAAATGGTTATTGCTGCAAATAGATCCTCTAAAGAACATAAACCAATCAGTTTTGAAGAACTAATATAAAAAGGTGATAAATTGAAACAAAAATTAATTGCAAAAGCCCAAGAGCTTAGACAACACGGATTCACCACTGGAGAAATTGCTGACGAATTAAATGTTAGTATGGACACTGCCAGATGGTTAACCCTTCAAAAAACAACTGAAGTCAAAGCTGAAGCACCAGTAGACTTTGCTATTAATTGGAAAAGTATTGGTGGAAACTCAACACGTCTAAATTATGTTTCTGGTGCATTAAGTGACATGGCATTATCACATGGAGATATTAATACTGTTGTAGGTGTTGCTGTGAGCGGAATTCCATTTGCAACAGTTATGGCGGAAACAATTGAAGACATGTGTGGACTGGACACTTCCCTAGCTATTTTCCACCCTCACAAACACAGAAAAGACGCTGGAGACAGTGATGATGAAGGTACAATAAGTACTAATTTCGGAAGCGTTGAAGGGAAAAAAGTAGTTATTGTTGACGACGTAATTACAAGTGGAAGAACAATTAAAGAAGTTATTCATACAGTAAAAGATCTTGGTGGTGAACCAACATGCGTTACTGTATTAATTGATAAAGCAGGATTATCTGAAATAGAGGGAATTCCTGTTGAATCATTAATTAAAGTTAGTAGATTATAATTAATCTTACTAACATCCTTTTTTAAAATTTAATATTTAATTCATCCATCATTTTATCAATTTTAGAATCCAAATCCTTAATAGTAGATTCAATATCTTTTTTCTCAATAATCAATTCATCTAAAGAAATAAAATCCCCTTCAAATGTATCAACATAACGTGAAACAGATAAGTTAAAGTAATTATTTTCAATTTCATCAATAGTGACCAGATTAGAATATTTCGGTAGTTTTAATTTCTTTGAAAAAACATTTTTCATCTTAATTAAAGTTTCATCTGATAATTTTAAATGTTTTCTGGATAAAAATGGGAAAGGTGATTTTGTTTTTTGTACTGTATAGTCATAAGACATGTCTATGAATAGTATATTTTCATCTGTTTTGTTTTTTCTAAATACTATGATTACTTCAGGTTTTATATTGTTGATTTCATTTGGTATGCGTATGATTGTGTCAATGTAATTTTTCTCTACTATCAGATATTTTCTTAATGTTTCCAGTGAATTTTTAAATAGGAAATTTTCAGGAATGCTTATTGCCATTATTCCATCAGGCGTTAATGAGTCAATTAGATTAATTAAAAATAAAAATTCACTATCTTTTAAAATCTCATATTCTCCGTTAAATTCCTCTGCAGAATCATTTTCAAAACCTATTTTTTCAACTAAATTTTCTAATGCCTGATTTAATTCAATGTTTTGTGTGAATGAATCATTATCCAATTCCAATTCTTTCAATAGGATGTTTTTAAGTTCACTGCTTTTATTTCTTTTTGCTATTTCTAAATTCTGATTTATATTTGAAGTATGGTAATTTTTAATTGTTATCGGGATTCTTGATAAAATTACATCAAATACAGCTCCATTAATATCAATTGATTCTGTTGCATCTTCTTGTTTTAAAAATACATTGTTTAATGAGAAATTATTAATAAATAGTCTTGCAATTGTATATAAGTAGTTAATTGAATTTTTTTCTTTACCATAATACTGTTCTGCAGCTCCGTTTAATTGGATTAATGTATCTGCATTTTTCATGAATGGATCATATATGTTTTGAATTTCATATTTATCGGATAGTACTATTTTTGATAAGATTTGTGTGATAAATTCCGGATTTGAATTTACATGCATTAATCTTGAAGAGGATATGGTGTGGAATACTTCGCTAAATTCAAATTGTAATTCAAAAACATCTAGTTTTGATATTAGGTATATGATTTCTTTTATGTTTTCAATTTCTTCTTCGTTAATATTTTGAATGTTGATTCCTAATAATATTTTTTTGAATAGGAAATCTATGTATTTTTTATTATAGTATTCTGAGTTTAAAATCAGGTTTTTAGGAAATATTGTTAGGAATACTGATAGGAATTTTGGTGAATTGTAATACTTGTTTATTACATCTTCGATGAATGCATTTGAGTTTTTAATATGGAATCCGTATAGTTTTAAAATGTCGTAACTGAGAATTTCCTGGTAATGTTTATTATCATATGCTTCATCGATTGTTACTTCTTTGTTTTTTAGTTCTAATGCTAAATGGTCTTTTATATTGTCTGAGCAGTATTTGTATAGGAATGTGTAGATGATAATGTTGTCTATTTGTTTTGGGAGTTTTGTTTTTCTTGATTTTAGAATTAATTCTTTTACAATTTTTTTGTTTGTGGATTTGGTTTTCATTTATTTATCATCCCATAGGTTGTTTAGTATTGCTTCTTTAAGTTGTCTGTCGTATTTGATTTGGCGTATGTCCTGGATAATTTTATCGTTTATTGTGTTTAGAAGTTCACCATATTTTTTTTGTGTTTTTAAATCTGGGATTTTGAGTTCTAATTGTTTTATTTCTTTTAGTGAGATGTGTGGCATTTTTCCAGGACCTGTGAGTTCGTGGAGTTGTTTTTTAATATGGGTGTTGGTTAGTAGGTGTGCGATAAATTCTGGATCATATTCTTTTTTCAGTCTTATTATTGCTATTCTGTCACTTATTATTAATCCTTCTTCTTTAACGCATACTACATTATATGGGTAGGTCATTTTCATTAGGACGTCGTTTTTTTGTGTGAAATATCTGTCTTTGATGTTGTCTTTTAGTGATATTTCTTCAAAATCTGATATTTGACCGTCTTTTTTTATTGATCTTTGTACTATGATTTTGAATTGAATTCCGTTTTCGTTAATATAGCGTCTGTATGATAGGCCTGATAGTATTTCTGCAATACTTCCTAATGATATTTTTTGCATTTTTTTATCCCTTATATTTTATTGTCATTTATTTTTTTATAATTGTGGTTGAATTGAGCATTAGTTTTGGTTTTTTGTTCCAAAACTATCTATTGGTATAGGTTTGATGTTTCATCAATTAATGGTGTTGGGTCAATTGTTTCGGAGGATTCTAATTTTTCTGTGGATACTCCCCCTATTACTCCTATGCTTTGGATGTTGTTTTTTAATACTGCTGTGCTTGTAATTCCTCCGTTGTGTGGGGATAGTACAAATAAATCTAGGAATGTTTCGTCTTCGTCTATGATGAATGCTGGTTCTATTGGTTCAGCGGATTTTGTTTGTACTTTTATTAGTATGTGGTTTGTTTCGTTTTCTGATTCCATTCCCATTTCATTTCTTATTTTTTTGTCGAGTTTTTTTACTTTTTCGCTCCAATTTACTTTTGAATTCATATTTTCGTACCTCTTTTTTTAACAATGGTTTATTTTTTTTAGAAATTTTTTTTCTAAAGGTTTTTTATGTATTTTTTTAGTGAAAGTGCATTTTTGCAAGTATACTTTAATACCTTATAGTATTTAAAGTTTACTATTTTTAATATATTTTTTGAAAAATTACAATATGTCGGACGGTGAATAAATTATATAATTCTCATAATATATAAACCTTTTGTATTTTTTGAAAAAATGCAAAAAAACAGAATAATGAAAAACACAAAAAATCACAAAAAAATATATATGAATATACACTTAACTAAAATCATGGAAGTTAAAAATGAAAGTATTGAAAAACAAAATCTCAATACATCATCCCATATTATAAAAAAAGGGAAAAAAACAGTACTAAAACATGAAAAAATAGAAATAAAACAAAATTAGTCTATTTTATAAAAATTCAATTAAAATAGATATAACAAAAAAACTACTGAAAAACCCCTCAAAAAAAT
>SUTL01000088.1 GCA_015062925.1 Methanobrevibacter thaueri | reverse complement strand
TATTAATAATGTCGTAACTGTCACTGTTGATACTAAAAACTACATTGTAAGCATTTTTGACGGTAAAGGTAATTTAACTTTAAGTAATCTAATTTCAGGTAATTATTCTGTTAATGCAATATTTGCTGGTGACGATAAATATTCAGGCAGTTTTGATGTTAAACACATTGAAGTTAATAAAATTCCAACCGATTTATCCATAAGTTTAGTGAATTCTTCACTGTTTGCAGGGGACAGTGCAGTTATTGATATTGTTTTAAATCAGTCTGTTAATGGTATTGTGACTGTTAATGTTAATGATAAAAATTATACTGCAGTTATCGTTCATGGTAAAGGTAATTTAACTTTGAATAATTTAACACCAGGTAATTATTCTGTTAATGCAGTATTTGCAGGTGATGAAAAATACCTTGGAAGCAGCTCCAATAATATGATTTTTGGAGTTGATAAACTTAACACAAGTTTATTTGCAGATCCGATTACTGCCACATATAATATTAATGAAAATTTAATAATTACATTAAAAGACAGTAAAGGCAATGCAGTTAGTGGTGTTAATGTTACTGTTAATTTAAATGGAGCTAAAACATTAACAACTGATAATAATGGTCAGATTAAAGTATCTACAAATGATTTAACTCCAAATATATATAATGCTAAAATAACTTTCAACGGTTCTGAAATATATGATAAATCATTTGCTGAGGTTAAAGTAACTGTTAAAAAGGCAACTCCGAAAATAATTGCATCTGCAAAAACTTTCAAACTAAAAACTAAAACTAAAAAATACTCAATAACTTTAAAAGATAACATTAATAATGTTATTAAAAACGCAAGGGTTATTTTAAAAATTAAAGGTAAAACCTATCAGGCAACTACCAATAGTAAAGGTGTAGCAACCTTTAAACTCAAATTAAATAAAAAAGGAACTTACACTGCAGTCATTACATATAATGGAAACAATTTCTATAATAAAGTAAGTGCAAATGCAAAAATAAAAGTTAAATAAACTTAAAAGAGTTTTTTGATAACTCTTTTTCTTTTTTATTTTTTTAGCTTTTCAAAAAAAAGTAATGCAGATGGATTATTTCATCCATCTTTTTAATTTTGGAAATATTTCTTCAGACATTTTTCTTGCTTCTTTTTCACTCATGCCTGTTGCCTGTGCGGTTTTAGGAATGCAAAAATCAATCATTTCTTCCATTGTAATATCACTGGTGAATTCTCCATTTTCGTAACAATATTTGCAATAATCTTTGTTTTTTGTTCCGTCTTTTTCACTTCCATAGTCACTGTCGGTCATAGGCATTGCACATGACTGACAAAAGTCCATGTTTTCAAAATTCATTTTTATCACCTTTTATTTTGGGAGTGGGGAGTTAGAATGCTCCTCCACCTCCACCTCCGGATCCTCCGCCGAGGCCTCCGAAACCTCCTGTGTCGGATGATGGGTTTGCTGCTGTTTGACTGGTCATTATTGCTGTGTGCATCATGTAGTATCCTCCGTAGTGGTGGTATAGGAAGATATCGTCATTATTGTAATCTGGGATTTTTTGTTCTTGGAGTTTCATGGATTCATAAACCTTATCAGCTACTCCAAGAGCAGCCCCATAAATCAAGTACTTTCTCCATATAACTATTGATTCCGGAGGGTGTTCTTCAATTAAACTGTTGTCTTTAATGAACTTCTTAAAGTTTTTCCATTTGAGATATCTCACACGACCTTCAGAAGTCCATTGTCCAAATTTATCATCATCAACATTCAACAATAAAAATGAAAAAATAACTAAAAATATCCCACCGCCAATAGCATACACACCATTACCTAACTCAGTCATAAACCCTAAAGCACCAATAATAATTCCAAAAACAATACCACCTAAACTAAGACCGGAACAAATTACAGTACCTGTATCATTAAATTCATTTTCCACTCTTCCCTCAACACTGGCCTTAACACTTTCTTTCCATAAATCAAATTTCTCCATAAACCATTTAGCATTATACTCAGAAGATAAACTTGAATTTAATCTGGATAAATTCAACCTGTTATCATGTGAAAAATTATACAAAGTATCATATACAATTTTCTCATTAGGTTTTAACTGACCGGTATCTTCATTAAAAGTAATTTCCAAATCATTAATATCACTTTCACTATCATTAATAGTTTTAATGCTTAAAAATTTCTTATCAATTAAATTAAGAATCGCCGCTTCAAAACCATCCATATTTGGAGTTCCAATTGTTCCTGTCGCATACATTGCATTAACAACTTCCGGTGAATCATCAGTTGGAGGTTCACGTTCATAAATTCCCTCATAATCAACTTTCGGCTCCCTACCATATTTCAAATATGTTAACAATGCAACAACAGGACTCAACAATGAAAGAATACCTAAAACAACATAAGCAGTATTCCAGAAATTACGTCCGTTAACACTATCCTCAAGATTTTTCATTATCTTATCATGACCATTTTCATTCACATGCTTAGCATATGTAGCATCAGTAAAATCATCCAAAGGCATCAGAACAAGAATTTCATAGAAATCTCCTTTAGGAATACTGGATGTTTCAGCACTAATGGTATCACCGTCAATACTGCTTGAAACATTAAACTCCTGTGGATTTAAAAAATACTCATTATTCTTATCTCCTGGAAGTAATACATTAACCTTAACACTTCCAACACCAACATCCCATTCATCACCCCAGAGCTTATATTGAAGTCCACCAATATCATTAAATAAAGTTACAACATTCTTCATATCATAACTAATATAAATTGAAACATCACAATCTCTAATTCCTTTAGAATGATCCTTATCAGAATATAAATAAATCTTCAAATGTTTATACCCATCTTCATCACTTTCTTTAAGCACAGGATAAGCACCATCAGCAGATATTTTAATATTATCAATACTCTCCCCAGGTTTAAGCGGAATATCTCTATAAACACCATTAAATTTACCATCAAAAGAATAATCAAACCTTTCATCAACATGAAGTAAACCATTATCTTCAACAGTTAAATCAATAAATGCCTGGGGTATAGAATAACTCCTATCATCATCAGCAATTACCACTTGCACTGTTGAAAATAAAATTAAAAAAAGTAAAATAATGGTAAATGTTTTTTTAACATTCATAATAATTAATTCCTATTTTAATTTAAAACTTCACTTCAGGAACAGCAGTTTCACTTTCAGGAGTTTGGAAAAATTCTTCTTCACTGAATCCGAACATTCTTGCAAGAATATTACTTGGGAATTTCTGACATGCATTATTATATTTTAAAACAACATCATTATAGAATTGTCTAGCATAAGCAATTTTATCCTCAGTTTCAGATAATTCTGATTGTAATTGTTGGAAATTACTATTAGCTTTTAAATCAGGATAATTTTCAGCAACTGCAAATAAAGTTTTTAAAGCACCAGTTAACTGATTATCCGCAGCACTTGTTTCTTCAATAGTTGAAGCATTCATAACTCCAGTTCTTGCTTTTGTAACTTCTTCAAGAACACCTTTTTCATGACTTGCATACTCTTTCACAGTTTCCACAAGATTAGGTATTAAATCATTTCTTCTTTTTAGCTGAACATCAATCTGCGCATAACTGTTTTTCACACGATTCCTAAGTCCAACTAGATTATTGTACATATGTATTATTGTTGCGATAACAATAATAATTAAAATTATAATTATTGCAATTAAAATGAGATTCATTTTATTCACCTAAATATTATTATTATATATTGTTTAAATTATACTTTACTATACATCCAAATTATTATTAAATACAATATTTCAATAATTTCATTTTCATCTACTAATTTTTCTTTATTTTTTAATTAAATTGATTAAAATTCTTTCCCCCCTCCCCCGAAGGAATAGTTTTTTATACATTAAACAACAAATTATCATCTATGCAATGTAATTAAACAGTGATGTAATTGTTTTTTTGCATTGATATTTAAATTGGTATTTAAGAGGTAATATGATTATGAATTTCAATTCAAAAATTTTAATTATCTCACTAATATTAATATTTGCAATAACCGTTTCTGCGGTAAGTGCAAATGAAGATATAAGTGATGTTCAAAGTAATGTTGAACAAAATGCCTCTACTGTTTCAATAGATGATGTTAATACGGTAGATAGTATTAATAGTAATCAAATAGATGAAAATAATTTAGGAAGTGCTGAAGGGCAGAATAAAGTATCTGCAGGAGAATATGGTACTTTCACAGAACTACAAAACTTAGTAAATGAAGGTAAGAATATAACTTTAACTAAAGATTATATGTGGGATATTTCATTTAAAAATGGGGATAAATCCGGTGTTTTAATTGATAAATCCATTACAATCGATGGTAACGGTCATACTATTGATGGTGCAGGTGCATCAAGATTATTCAATGTTTCAGCTAATGTAACACTTAAAAATATTCATTTTAATAATTGGAATTTTGATCCGACCCAGGTGATTGGATCTTCATATCAGGGTGCAGGAATTTATGCAGGTGGTAACAATATCACTTTTAAATTGATAAATTGTGAGTTTAAGGATTTTTCATATGTAAGACTTGATGATTATCCTTTACTTACTGGTGCAGTAGTTTATACATATTACACAAATACTTTTGTTATGGATAATTGTATCATCCATTCTGTTCATATTACTGATAATGCGGATGGTGCAGTATTTTCCAGAAGTACATATAATATCATAACAAATTCTTATTTTGATGACTGTTATAGGGGGAGATTCCTAGGTCAATTTAATACTATTAAAAATACTACTTTTAATGCTGTTGATGTTTTCAATGAAGATGCCAGTAATATGAATTTTTTATTTGATGGATGTAAATTCATTAATAACTCTAAACTTAGAACCGAACATAGGAATATTTCATTAAATATCAAAAATTCTACTTTCACTGATTCTTATCTTGCAACATTTAATGCAAATATTTCTAATTCAAGATTTTACAACTCTCCTACTAGTGCAATTTCTCTAAGAGTAAATTCAAAATCAAATATTTCAGACTGTTATTTCTATGAAAACCATGCTGTGGAAGGTGGAGCAATCTTTGCTGACAGAAATGCTATTAGTATAATTAATAATTGTCATTTTATTAATAATAGTGTAGTAGAATGTGGTGGTGCAATCTTTGCTGATGAAACCTCAAATGTAACTGTTAATAATCCTGAATATGTTAATAACAAAGCAGGAATTGATGGTAATGATTACTACAAAGCACATGCCAGTGAAGACACAATATTTGTCGGACCTGACGGTAATGGTACTGGAAGTGATGTCACTGATTTGGCAAGTATTAAATATGCATTAAACAACATTAAGCCTGGAGGTACCATATATTTCACTGCTGGAATCTATAGAACAAACTTTGAAATTTATAAACCAATGACATTAGTTGGATTAAAAGAGGTCTATTTCACTAATGATTTAACTATCAGCCACACATTCATTTTGGTAAGTGCACCTAATGTTGAAATAAATAATTTCAATTTTAAAAACATTCGTGTTAACAATCGTGTAAATGGTTCTTATTGGGGATCAATTGTTTCATGGAGTGGAATTAATGGTAAACTCACAAAATGTAATTTTATAGACAATTATAATATACGTAACCAGGGGGCAGTTGATTGGAGAGGAGATTATGGAATAATAGATGACTGTAACTTTATTAATTGTTCTTCCATCTTTTTCGGCGAATACTTAACTACTGGAGCTTTAAGAGTATATAGTTTTAATGTAACAGTCAAAAATTCAAAGTTTTACAATAATACTGCAGGTACTGGATCTGTAATTGTTACTGCAAACCCATTAACAATTGAAAATTGTGAATTTAAAGATAATTTAGCAGTATTAAGTAAATTCACTCAAAGTAGTAAAGGAAACAATATTACAATCACATTTGGTAAATCAGATACATTAATTAATGCAATTTACTCATCTAATGTTAACAATATTATTCTTCACAATGTTACCTATTGGGAAGGTGATGGGCTTAAAAATACTGATGACGGATATTCTACAAATAAAATGAATTATACTATTAATGTTAAACTTTATGATAAAGTTAATGGTGCTTTAATGTGTGAAGAAACAAGCACAACAGACAGTAATGGTAGAGTTTATGTTAAAAATGTTGATCCTAATTATTATCGTGTTGTTGTAACTCACTCTGTTGGTCCAACACGCGCAACCATCAATACCTTTGAATTTGCATATGGTAAAAAAATCGCAGAAATGGATTTAGTTTATAGTAATAATATTAATCCTGGTGATGATTTAATAGTAGTTGCTAATTTAAATGAAACTGCAACCGGTAATGTTACATTCACACTTAATAACCAAACATATGTTAGAAATATCAGTAACGGACAAGCTGTTTTAACTTTAAAAGCTTATAACTTAGTTGGATTATATAAAATTACTGCTTTGTATAGTGGAGACAGCACATATTATCCTCAAAATAATGAAGTTACTTTAGCTATTACTCCAGTTTTAACTTCTAACGTTGTCATATCAAATGATGATGTTGTTGCTGTTGGTGATACTGTAACATTAACTGGTAAAGTTAATTTTAACATTGTAAATGGAGTATTGCAGTTTGTTATTAAATCTGGTAATGATGTAGTTGCAGTTTTAAATGGTACTAGGGGTGCTGCTTCTGGTGTTTGGAATGCAGATTATAAATTCACACAAACCGGAAACTATGTGATTTCAGCACAATACTATGGAATTAATATGGATGTGACTGAAGGAAGTGTTACAGTACGTGATATTTCACAAATTAATGTTTCTGCAGATACAATTGATTATAAACAAGATGCAATTATTAAATTCACAGTACCAGTTAATGCTACTGGTGTAATTGCTCTAACTGTGGGTAATAAAGATTTAACTGTTCCTTTAACTAGTGGTCATAATGGAACTATTTCATATCTTGTTTCTGGTTTAAATGCTGGTGAATATACTGTTATTGCAGAATATCTTGGTGATTTAGTATTCGCACCATCAATTGCTAATACAACATTAACCGTTAATAAAATCAACACAGAACTAATAATCAACTCTATTAACAATAATAATATTATAACAATTAGTGCTAATATAGATGAAAAAGCTACAGGAAATATTTTTATATCAATTGGAGGTAACATATTCAATGTTAACAGTGGTGAGGAAAAAACTGTAAGTGGTTTAGAAGCAGGAGTATATGATATTAGTGCAGTTTATAATGGAGATGTTAATTTCAACTCACAAACAAATATGTCTAATGTTGTCGTTACTAAAAATCCAGTTATTATTACTGCAAGTGCTAATCCGATAATGGAAGGTGAAACTGCAGTTATTACAGTTACAAGTAATGTTAATATTACTGGTTTTATTTTCATTGATATTTATAAAATAAACACCTTTGCTAATATTAATGGTACAACAGCAAATGTAGAAATTAATGATTTACCTGCTGGTGTATACACTGCTAATGTTAAGTTTGATGGTGATGATACATATGAAGGAAACACAACAACTGTTAAAGTTACAGTAAATCCATTAACTCCATCTTCA
>SUTL01000087.1 GCA_015062925.1 Methanobrevibacter thaueri | reverse complement strand
CTTTAAAGAATATATTATATTTTTTTTAGCTACCTATTGATTCAATTCCTTTTGTTGCTAGTAATTTTGTAAATGAACCTTCAGGTTGCATTACAATGTTTCCTTTTGAATATTCATTTAATGCTGCTTGTATCATTGTAGCTTTTTTGTTTGGATCTGATGCGGCTTGTGCAAGTGCTTTCACTAATACCATAACAGCATCTCCTCTTGACATGGTTCCAGTAACCCAGTCATTACTTGCATAACCATTATATGCATCATTTTCACGGATAATGTCTGTTGCACTAAGGTTTGTTTCAACACCATCTACTTTAAGTGGTCTAATAGAATCAATGACATTGTCTACTCCTTCATCGTATACAAGAACAACTGCATCAGCACTCATGTTTGTATTGTATTCAACGATTTCTTTTGCATATTGCATTCCTTGTTCTACACCATCATATAATGAATCGTGAAGAAACATTTTTCCACCACCTAGAGCACTGGAAGCGGGTTGTGTTGGATGTGTCATTTCTCCAGGATATACTGGTGTGTAATTAGCGAAACTACCATTTTCCAAATGGATCATAAATGCCATGTCTACTCCACCATTTGACTGTTCATATTTATCCGCAGCCAATATAAGTATATCTTTACTTTCATTTGATAAATCTGGTCCACTATTAAGTGCTCCATATATTGAAGCTATTAAACCAACAAGGATAACTAATAGTATAGCTATAATTAGTTTTTTTCTCCTTTCCATTCAAATCTCCACGCTTAATTTGATATTTGCATTGCGTTAATTAGATTATAAAATCTTAAAAATTATACATTAATATGATATTATGTATTAGTTTAATATCTGAAATTTAAATTATATAAATCTTATTTTAATAGGGGTATGGTGGATGAGGATGGTGGTGTGATAATAAAAAAATTAAATTTTTGAAGATGAAAAAATTATTCATCTTCAGCTATAAATGCTTCAATACCTAATGCAGCACATTCCGGACAAACCCAATCATCAGGCATGTCAGCAGGTGTTGCTCCAGCAGGAATATTGTATGCTGGATCTCCTTTTTCAGTATCGAACTTGTATTCACAATGTAAACAAACATATACAGTCATTTTATTATCTCCTTTAAATTTTTGCTATTAAATATAGCAATATGATTGTGAGTTTATATGAACTATTATTTAAATTTAGTTATTTGATTAGATAACTTAATTAATAAGTTATGAGTTAAACATATAATATTATTAGATAATTTTTAAGGGGATAATAAAAGTGAAAGCAATTATTTTAAGTGCTGGTGAGGGTTCTAGAATGAGGCCATTAACATTAACAAAGCCTAAAACCATGTTGCCAGTTGCTGGGAAACCAATTATTCAATATAATATAGAATCATTAAGAGATAATGGTATTAAAGATATTTTATTAATAGTAAGATATAAAGAACAAATGGTTCGTGATTATTTTGGAGACGGTAGTGATTTTGGAGTGAACATTACCTATAAAACTCAAAAAGACTTCTTAGGCACAGCCAATGCTATAAGCTATGGTAAAGATTTCATAAAAGATAGTTTAATTGTTCTAAACGGAGATATTATTTTAGATGATGAAATTATAAATGAAATTATTAAAAAATATAATTACTTAAAACCAGATACATTAATGCTTTTAACTAAAGTTGAAGATCCTTCTGCTTTTGGTGTAGTTGAAATTGAAGATGGAAATATTAAAAGCATTGTTGAAAAACCTAAAAAAGAAGAAGCTCCAAGTAACCTTGTAAATGCGGGAATTTACATTTTCAACAAGGATATTTTTGATAAAATAGATAAAACCCAACTCTCACAACGTGGAGAATATGAAATCACAGATTCTCTATCTTTACAAATAGCTGACGGTAAAAAAGTAATAGGGCACACTACTAATAAGAATTGGATTGATGTGGGAAGACCATGGGAGTTAATTGAAGTTAATGAGGAGTTAATCGGTCAGCTTAAAACTGAAATTAAAGGTAAAATTGAAGAGGGAGCTCATATTCATGGTGAAATCTTTCTCGATGAAGGAAGTGTTATTCGAGCAGGAGTTTATATTGAAGGTAATGTTTACATTGGTAAAAACTGTGATATAGGTCCTAATTCATATATTCGTGGAAATTCTTATTTTGGAGATAATGTTCATGTGGGAAATGCAGTTGAAATTAAAAATTCAATTGTAATGGAAAACACTAATGTTAGTCATTTAAGTTATGTGGGGGATTCTGTAATAGGGTCCAACTGTAATATTGCAGCAGGAACCAATATTGCAAACTTACGTTTCGATAATCAATCAGTTAAAACTAAAATCAAAGGTAAAATTGAGGATAGTGGAAGGCGTAAATTAGGTTCTATTATTGGAGATGCTGTTAAAACAGGAATCAACTCCAGTTTCTCTCCAGGTGTTAAAGTAGGTCATAATTCCACTATTGGTTCAGGGGTTTTATTATATGATGATGTACCCTCTGATACACGTGTATTAGTAAAACAAAATCATATTCTACAAGATAAAAATAAAAAACATTAAAAAAAATTTATATAGGCGATATTATGGAAAATAATAAAGACTCTATTGTAATATGCCCGGGTGCACAAGTAATCGGTGATGTTGAATTAGGTGAAAATGTATCAATCTGGCATGGAGCCGTACTTAGAGGAGATACAGATTCAATAACTATTGGAAATAATTCAAATGTCCAGGATAATTGTGTTGTTCACTGCACTAAAGGATTTCCAGTTAAAATAGGAGACAATGTATCTGTAGGTCATGGGGCTGTTGTTCATGGCTGCACATTAGAAGATAATGTTTTAATTGGAATGAACGCAACCGTATTGAATGGTGCTAAAATAGGTAAAAATTCAATTGTTGGTGCAGGTGCAGTTGTAAGTGAAGGGAAGGAATTTCCTGAAGGAAGTTTAATTCTAGGAGTTCCAGCTAAATTAATAAAAGAAGTTACTTCACAACAAATTGAAATGATTCAGAATAATGCTGATAATTACGTTAAACTCTCAAAACAATATAAGGAAGATTAATATTTATGAAAGCAAGACAAATTGTTGAAGAAATGGATTCATATGTTCCTGGAAGATCACAGGATGAAATCGCACAGGATTTCGGATTAAAAAAAGAAGATATTATTAAATTAGGTTCTAATGAAAATCCATGGGGTCCATCTCCAAAAGCTATGAAAGCTATTCAGGATGAAATAAAAGCAATAAACAGATATCCCGAATCACAATTGCATGAACTGGTTAGTGAAATCGCTGCTTATTCGGGTGTTAAAGATTCACAGGTAATTATTGGTGGGGATGGAGCTGATGAAATAATTGATGTTCTTGCAAAAACATTCATTGAAAATGAAGATGAGTTTATTGTCCCATTACCATCATATATGTATTATGAATACTTATTAAAACAGTATGGGGCAAAACCTGTTTATGCAAAATGGGATTTGGATAAAAATGCTCTTGATGTTGAATCAATATTTAATGCTATAACTCCTAAAACAAAAATGATATTTTTATGCACTCCGAATAATCCTACCGGAACTTTAATTGATAAAGAAGTTCTAGTGGATATTGCTTCTAAAAATCCTGATGTTTTAATTGTAATTGATGAAGCTTATTTTGAATACTCAGAAGTTACAAATAAAGATTTAATTAATGATTTTAATAATATATTTATTATCCGTACCATGTCTAAAGTATTGGGTCTTGCAGGTATGAGAATTGGTTATGGGCTTGCATGTGAAGAAATAATTGAATATATGCATAGGATAAAACCGGTATTTTCCCTTACAAGATTATCATTTGTAGCTGCACTTAATACTTTTAAGGATAAAGAGTATATTGAAAGTTCTATTAGGAAAGGAATTGAATCTAGACAATATTTATATGATGAAATTTCTAAAATTGATGGATTATATGTTTTCCCATCTAAATCTAATTTCATGTTAATTAATGTTAAACAAACAGGTTTCACAGCTTCACAATTAGCTTTGGAACTTATGAAACGTGGTGTTATTGTTAGAGATTGCACTTCATTTAAAGGTTTGGATGAGTATTGGATTAGAATTAGTATCTGTACTTTAGATGAGGATGCGAATTTCATAAAAATTTTAAAAGAGGTTTTAAATTAATGTATATTGGTGGTAGTGTAATTTCTTCGGTTGAATTTCATGGAAATATGTCGTTAGTATTTTTCATGTCAAAATGTCCATTAGCATGCAGATATTGTCATAATGCAGAATTATTAGATGATAATACTGAATGGTCTTTTAATAAAGTAAAACATACAATAGATACTTCAGCAGATTTTTTAGATGCAGTAGTAATTTCCGGTGGAGAACCACTTCTACAAGTAGATGCAGTAATTCAAATATTAAAATACGTTCGTCAATTAGGTTTAAAAACAAAATTAGATACAAGTGGAATTTATCCGGATGAATTGAAAAAGATTCTTGATTTAAATATTCTTGATTATATTTCTCTTGATGTTAAAACAGTATTTTCAAAATATAGGAAAATCACAGGGTCAAATGTTGGATTTCAGGTTAAAAAATCCATGGATTTGATTAATGAGTATGATGTGTGTTTGGAAATCAGAACTACTTTTGTCCCATCACTACATACTAAAAAAGATATTAAAAATCTAATTGGAGATATTAAAGCAGATGTTTACACTCTTCAACAGTTTAGGAATAAAAATGTACTTGATCCTGAACTGGAGAATGTTGAAGTCCCTAATCCTCATTTTCTTTCTAAATTAGCACGTGAAATTAAACCATATTTTGATGGTGTTGTTAAAGTTAAAACTGCTGAATTTGGTGAGGAAATAATTTAATTAAAAATAAAGTGTTTAATATGCCTATTCTATCCTTTTCAAGTAATGATATAGATGTTATTACGGGTAAAAAAACCCATACTATTCGTAAAGCATGGAAAACTCCTCTTAAGGTGGGGGACAGATTATATTGTTATTGGAATCTTGTTTCAAAGGAAAAAATGAAGATTTTTGAAGCTTTCGTAACTGATGTTGAAAGTATTTCATTTTCAGAAATCAAGGATAATGATGAATTAGCTGTTGAAGAGGGATTTAAAGATTCTAAAGATATGTTAAGGGAATTTAAAAAAATGTATGGTGGGCGTATTGATCCTGATGAGGAATTTCAAATTATTCATTTTGAAAAAATTCACATTGATGATTGGAGAGGGGATAAAATTGATGAAAAGGCCATGATTACAAAAAGAGCAGATATTCTTTTTGACAGTGGTAAATTTGATAAATCAACAATGTGTTATGATGCGGCGCTTAAACTGGATCCTCATGATGTTTATTTGTTAAATAAACAGGGGGATAATCTTTCAAGGTTAGGTAATTTTATTGATGCTATTGGATGTTATGATAAGGCTTTGGAGATTGAACCGGATAATATTTATATTTTAAATAATAAAGCTATTGCTCTTTTGAATTCAGGTAATATTAATGAGGCTTTGAAGGTTAGTAATATTGCTTATAATTATCGTCCTAGTAGTGCTATTGTTTTGTATTGGCGTGGTTTTATTTTGGAAATGCTTGGTCGGTATGATGATGCTTTAAAAGTTTATGATAAGCTTATTGTTATTGATGGTGAGAATCCTGAGGTTTGGAATTCTCGTGGGAATTTATTAACTGATATGGGAATGTTACAAGAGGCTATCGAATCTTTTGATAAGGCTGTTGAGGTTTGTTTGGATGATTCTGAAATGGATGCTGCGGCTATTAATAGGATGGGTAATGCTTATATTGATTTAGGTAAATTTGATGAGGCTTTGGATTGTTTTAATAAAGCTATTTCTTTGGAAAAAAATAATATTGATTTTTTATTAAATAAAGGTGTTGTTTTAATGGAATTGGGTAAGTTTGAGGAGGCTGTTGATAGTTTTAATAAGGTTTTGCTTAGAAATCCTGATAATGAGGATGCATTTTTCTTAAAAGAAGAATGTTTAGAATACTTCTAAATGAAATTGCCATTCCATATATATGTCCAATTCACTTTCATCATACTTTAAAATTAACATATTGAAATATTAAAAAACAACTATCAAATAATTAATTTTTATAAAATAAACTATATTTTAATCAACCGATAATATCATTAAATTAAAAGAAAAAGTGATGGTGAAAAAGAATTAAATTAAAAATAAAATAACTATTTTTTAAACTTCTCAATTAAACCAATACCCCAAGAAGTCATCTCATCAGCCTTAACCTGAGAATCAGACTCAGCAAAACATCTGAAAATAGGTTCAGTTCCAGAAGGCCTAATAATCATCCAACCATCATCCTTTAAAATCTTAACACCATCAGTTAAATCCAATTCAAAATCAGTAGTTGACTTAATCTCATCAGCAATACTGCTCATCACAAACTCTTTCTCATCATCAGGACACTCAACTTTTCTCTTACTAGCAAAATACACAGGCAACTCAGAAACCAGTTCAGATAAAGACTTCTTAGACTTAGCAACAATCTCCAAAATCTTAGCAACAGTCATAACAGCATCTCTACCATAAACAAAATCAGGGAAAATAAGACCTCCGTTTTCCTCACCACCAAACAAACCATCACTATCCTTAAGTTCACGAGCAACAAGTAAATCTCCAACAGCAGTAGCTATGACTTCACCACCGTACTCCTTAGCAACATCATAAATAGCCTGTGAAGTAGCAACAGTAGTAACAATAATTCCACCATCATTCTCCTTAAGCATCTCACGCTCAACAAGAGTGAAAGTTTTATCACCTAAAACAAAATTACCTAACTCATCAATACAGATAGTCCTATCAGCATCACCATCATGAGCAAGACCAATATTAGCACCTAACTGCTTAACAACACTAATCAGTTCCTGCAAATTTTCCTCAATAGGCTCAGGATCACGACCAGGGAAAAAACCATCTGGCTGACCATTTAAAGTAGTAACTTCACAACCAAGTTTCCTAATCAAATAAGGAGCAGTGAAACAACCAGCGCCGGATCCACAATCAACAACAACCTTTAAACCAGCAGCTCTAATCGCTTCAACATCCACTTTAGAAACAGCCTCATCAACATATTCTTCAATAATCTTGTCATTATGATAAATCTCACCCATCTGTGAAAACTCAACACGATCAGGTTCACTGTCAAAATATAATCTTTCAATTTCCAATTCCATATCATCAGGTATTCCAATACCATCAGAATCTAAAAATTTAATCCCATTATATTTAGGAGGATTATGTGAAGCAGTAATCATAACTCCACCATCATAATACTTACGAACAGCATACTGAACACCGGGAGTCGGTAAAATACCTAAATCCACAACATCACAACCACTTGAAAGCAAACCAGCAATAACAGCCTGCATAAGCATCGGACTGGTTGTACGAGTATCACCTCCAACAGCAACAGTTCCTTTAATTTGAGTACCATAACAAGCCGCAAGTCTTGTGGCAAATTCAGGAGTTAAAACATCATTAGCAGTTCTTCTAACTCCAAAAGTTCCGAATAATCTTTTCTTATCAGACATAATTTAAAATTCCTATAAAATTTTTTTTTTAATATATCCTAT
>SUTL01000086.1 GCA_015062925.1 Methanobrevibacter thaueri | reverse complement strand
CTGGTAGGAATGCTGCAGCACATATTTCAAAGAATAAACTTGTTCCAAGTGCCACTACACTTCCAGGGAGTGAAAATGCCATTATTAAAGCTAATAATATTGCTATTAAAATTCCAATTCTGGAAATGCTTATCTGGTCTAATTTTTGTTTGGATTTTTCTCTGATTGTTCCGTAAATATCCACACCAAATGCTGTTCCTTGTGTGTGTAATTGTGAAGATATTGTTGACATTGCCGCTGCAATTAATGATAATAGGAATATGTATACAAACCATTCAGGTAGTGCCATTGTAATGAATGTTGGGATGATTTTATCAATGTTTCCTCCAACAACATCAACTGCGATTTTTCCAAGATTTTGATGGAAATATACATTTGAAAGTGAACCTACAATATATGCAGTTGTTGGCATTATTGCAATGAATATTCCTCCGATTAAAACAGACCTGTTCAGTTCTTTATCAGATTTTACTGTCATAAATCTTACAATTAATGAAGGTTGTGCTAGCACACCTATACCTACTCCAATTAATGTGGATGATACTAGGGACCACCAGAATGGAGTTCCAAATGTCGGGAATGCCGTCCATCCGGTTCCTCCCGTTTGCACTGCTTCTGCTGGGTATAAGTTAACCATGTTGGTTAGTGCTGTATTTGCTGTGTCAACTCCTCCAAGAATATAGTATACAAATACAAGTAAGAATATCATTGCTATTACCATGATTGTTCCTTGTAATGCATCAGTATACATTACACCACGTATTCCTCCGAATAATACATAGAATGTGATGATTATTGATAATATTAATAATGCAATACTGAAATTTATTAATAATGATGATTCTAAGAATCTTGCAGCTCCAATTAACACTACTGCTGCATATAATGGCATTGCACAAAATATAATTAATCCTGATGTATAATGGATGAATTTTGAGTTGAATCTTTTGCCCAGAAACTCAGGGAATGTTAAAGATCCTAATGAATGACCCATACGACGGGTTCTTTTTCCTAAAAATACGAATGCGATAAATACTCCTATAATAATATTTAAGAATGCTAACCATAAAACACTCATCCCATATTCACCGGCAACCCCTCCGAAACCTACAATTGCAGCTGTTGAGATAAATGTTGCACCATAACTCATCGCCATGATGAAAGGATGTGTATCTTTACCTGCAATCATGAAATCTTCTGAAGATTGTGTTTTTTTGTAGGCATAGTATCCTACGAAAACTAGAGCGAATATGTAGATTATAAATATTATTGCTAAAATCATAACGTCCATAAATAATTACCTCTACATTTATAATATTTAATTGAAATAATTATTTAAACATTATTGTATTAAATTGTACATTAAAGGATGAAATATTCAACTCCATGAATATTTCCATGAGTTTTTTCATTTTCAACAAAATCCATCATTATTTTAATTGCTTCATCAATTGTTATATCAACAGGATTATTGCATAATATTTGTGCATTTAAATCTTCACATAATTTATCGTAAAAACCTTCTTTTAACATTTGAATATGAGATTTATATTTTTCATTATGAGAAAAATTATTGATTAAATCCACACATCCTCTATAATTTTTTGAAAAAAACCTTAATATGAAAACAGGCATTACTGATATTAACTCTTCATTTGAAAATTCTAATAATTTATCTGCAATTTCATTCATCATTTCCACATCATCCAAACCCACTGCAATAAGTGATTTTTCATATAATGCCTTTTTATAATTTTCATCTAATTTTAAAGCCATATCACAATATTTTAATGCTTTTTCATTATCGCGTAATAAAGAACAAACTTTAGAAACTTCCACAAGCATTTCTTTATCATTAACATCAATTAATCTTTCAATTTCTATTAATGCGTGATGTGCTTTTTCATATTCATCTTCAAATATGTGACATTTTGCTTTTTCAATCCATAAAAATATATTATATGGATCTTTTTCAATTAGCGCATTTAATTCATTTAAAGCTTGTTGATATTTATTTAAATTGAATAAACATGCTAGTATATATGCTTTTGCATGATAGTAGTTTTTATTATCTTTTTTGATTTTTTCAAAATTTTTTAATGCTTCTTCATATTCCCTATTTTTAAATTGTGTTTTGGCTTTTTCAAATATGTTATCCATTTTAATCACCAACCCAATTTTTGAATAAAGAAATATAAATACTTTATAGAAAATATAAAGAAAATATTGACTTTAATTCGTAATTTAACATCCCCATAACAATATTTACTTAACCACATAATAATATACCAACAAAGATTATATAAGATTTAAAAAACAAATATCAAATCACTAATAAAAATTCAAATAGGTATTATTATGTTTTGGAATGAAAAAGCCGAATGTATGAGCAAAGAAGAAAAAAAAGAAATACAACTAAAAAGACTGCAAAAAACAGTAAAACTAGCATACGAAAATGTTGAATTTTACAAAAAACGTTTAGATGAAGCAGGAGTAAAGCCAGAAGACATTAAAACATTAAAAGATATAGAAAAAATTCCATTCACAACAAAAAGCGATTTAAGACAAGCATACCCATTAGGTTTACTTGCAGTTCCTCGAGAAGAAATCGTAGAAGTTCACGCATCATCCGGAACAACAGGAAAACCAACAGTAACCGCATACACCCAAAACGACCTAGACATATGGGGAGAATGTATTGCCCGTGGACTTAAAATGGCAAATGTTGAAAAAGACAATATTATTCAAAATGCATACGGATACGGATTATTCACCGGAGGATTCGGAATACACCACGGAGGAAACAAAATGGGTGCAATAACAATACCAATTTCAGCAGGAAACACCCAAAGACAACTTGACACCATGGTAGATTTCCAAAGTGATGTTTTAACCTGCACCCCATCATATGCAATGTATCTTGGAGAATCATTAAAAAAAGCAGGAATACCACTAAAAGATATAAATTTAAAAGCAGGAATACATGGTGCTGAAATGTGGACCGATGAAATGAGAAAAAGAATTGAAGAATCCCTAGGAATAAAAACATATAATATATATGGTTTAACAGAAGTCATGGGTCCAGGCGTTGCACAGGAATGCAGTATGCAAAATGGAATGCACATTGAAGATGATTTATTCTACCCAGAAATCATTGATCCAAAAACTGGTGAAACCCTAGATTATGGTGAAAAAGGAGAATTAGTTCTAACTTCACTAACAAAAACAGGAATGCCTATTTTAAGATTTAGAACAAAAGATTTAACCTCCCTTATTGGAGAAAAATGTGAATGTGGAAGAACAACCGTTAGAATGACAAGAATCACAGGAAGAAGTGATGATATGTTGAAAATCAAAGGAGTTATGGTTTTCCCATCACAAATTGAAAAAGCACTTCTTAAAATCGAAGGAATCAGTCCAAATTATATGATTCATGTAACAAGACCAGATATTCTAGATGAAGTGGAAGTTAAAGTTGAAGCTACAAAAGAATTATTCTCAGATGAAATGAAAGAAATGGAGAAAACAGAAAAACAAATACAAGCATCCATCAGATCTGAAACAGGATTAAGAGTAGATGTAACCATATGTGAACCTGAAACATTACCAAGAAGTGAAGGAAAAGCAGTGCGTGTAATAGATGAAAGGAATTTTGAATAGGTGATTAAAAATGGTTGTAAAACAAATTTCAATTTTTGTTGAAAACAAAGAAGGAAGAATTAAAAAAGCAATTGACACATTAGCAAAAGAAAACATAAACATAAGAGCATTATCAATAGCAGATACAACAAAATATGGTATTTTAAGATTAATTGTATCAGATAATGCAAAAGCAATTGAAGCACTTGAAAAAGATGGTTTTATAGTTAAAGAAAATGAAGTAATCATATTAGCAGTTCCAGATAAACCTAATGGATTAAATTCCACCTTAAGTGTGTTTGATGAAAAAGGAATTAATCTAGAATATTTATATGCTTTTGTAAGCAGTAAAACTGATGAAGCAATAGTGGTAATGAGATTGGAAGACATGGAAAAAGCAATTGATGCTTTAAATGACAATAATGTTAAAATCCTTGACACCCAAGACATTAACGATTTATAGAAAAGAACACAAACATTCTTTTCTACAATTTATTTTTTTTTTGAAAAAAATCTAATAGAACTCATACATACAATAATTACTTTCTTTTTAGCACCAATAATATTGTTATTAACAAAAATGTTTAATGCATTGAATGTTAGTGATTTGTTAAAATCAATGCAAAATAAAATTAAAGAAAAAAATAGTTTTTTAGAATTCTTTTAATAAATCTGCTATTTCTTCTCTTGAATAACCTAAACGTACAAATAAGCTTTTAAGTGAATCGTTTTCAGGGATGGCACCTAATTGTTTCCATTTTTTAAAATCATTTTTTAAAATACCATTAATTAAAAGTTGTATTGTGATAAAATCATCACTTTTAACGGCAATAAATGCATCTTCATCTTTAAAAATATTTTCTGGATCAATTAATACAACATTTCCATTCCTATCCTTTTTCACAATAGCATTATCAATCTTATAAGTCATAATAACCACAACTCAAATATATATAAAACTTTTTATATTAATACTATATATAATTTAACCTTTGATAGATTTATATCCGCTTTCAATTGCTTTTAAATTCATATCATGGAATTTAGGTTTTAAATTATTTTTCATTGCTCCTATTACTGATTCTTTTGTAAGTGGGAATTTATCATCTGCTGTAACTGCACCTAAAAGGACCATGTTAAGTGATAGAACACTTCCAGCATCAATTGCTAATTGTGTTCCGTTAATTGGAAGAACATGTTTGAAATTTTCTTTTAAAATATTGGTTATATTATCAACATTGGGATATGGCTTATCAGATGAAGAGGGTACTATTGGATGAGTATTATATACTATTTTAGTTTCATCATTTGCTTTGTTTAACCCCCTTATTGTTTCTATTGGTTCAAATGAAAGTAACATGTCTGCTGCATTATCTGGTATGATTGATGATGTGTATCCTCCGATTTTAAGTTCTGTTGAAACTGATCCTCCTCTTTGAGACATTCCATGAATTTCACTCATAACCACATCCAAACCCTGATTCATTGCAGCTTCACCAATTATTGTGGAAGTTTTAATTATTCCTTGACCTCCCACACCACATATATAAATACTATAATGATTATCCATTTTCAATCACCTTCCTGCCTCTAATGCACCATATTTACAAACTTGTATACATACATTACATCCATCACATTGTGATTTATCAATACTTATTTTTCCATCAACTTTTGAAATAGCTGGACATGCAAATTGATTAACACATTTATCACAATTATTACAATTACTTTCAATGAAATTAACTGGAGGTTTTTTATCCAAACCTTTAATTAAAGTACATGGTGCTTTAGAAATAATAACTGCAGTATCGTTTCTTTGAAAAGCCTCAACATAAGTTTTTACAACTTGATCTAAATTAAATGGATTGATAACACGTACATAATCACATCCACAAGCCAATGCCAATTTACGAATAGAAACTTCCGGTGCTTCATCACCCATACCATCAACAGGAATACCAGGATTTGGCTGACCACCAGTCATTGCAGTAATCCTATTATCAAGAACAGTTAAAACAAAATTATGTTTATTATGAACTGCATTAATTAACGGTGAAACACCACTATGGAAGAATGTTGAATCTCCAATGAAACTCACTACCTTCTGGTCTGTTGAAACTGAAAATCCACAACCATCACCTACACTAGAACCCATAGATAATAAATAATCCGCAGCATTATATGGAGGATTGATTCCTAATGTATAACAACCAATATCTGATGCGAAAATTACATCTGAAGTTTTTAAACCTAATTCTTCAATAGCAATGTTAACTCCATAATACATTGCTCTGTGAGGACATCCTGCACATAATACTGGTGCTCGGGAAGGTAAATCTTTTTGTAATTTAGTTAAACTTGATGAATAATTAACCTCATCATCTTTTATAAAGTTAAATGTTTTATTTAAACCTTCTGCAACAATATCTGAGTTAAACTCATGATATAATGGGAAAGTATCATCTAATTTACCATGAACCGTAACATTTAAGTTTTTATCACCAATAACAGCAAGAGTTTCTTTTTCAATGATTGGATCAACTTCTTCAACAATGAATACTTCATCCAAGTCTTTTAAAAACTCAGCTACTTTTTGTTGTGGGAATGGATATGAAAATCCAAGTTTTAAAATATTTACATCTAAATTGTTAAATTTACAAACATCAAAAGCATAATTATAAGCGCTGCTTGAAGCAATTAAACCATATTTTTTATTACCATCCACACTAATTTTATTTAAATCACTTTCATTTGTTAATTTTTCAATTTTATGAATTTTATCCCATAATCTAACATGCATATCACCTGCAAATGCAGGAACAGGAACATATTTAGAAGGATCTTTATTAAAATGACCTCTCTTCCAGTGATTATCATTATTAGATGAATTATCTTTAATATCTCCAAATTCCACAACACCCCTCATATGAGAAACACGAGTAGTTGTTCTAACAATAACAGGTAAACCAAATTCTTCAGATAAATCAAATGCATATTTCACCATATCTTTTACTTCTTGACAATTTGACGGTTCCAAAATAGGTACATTTGCTAATCTTGCATAATTACGTGTGTCCTGTTCATTTTGAGATGAAAAAAGAGATGGATCATCAGCAGATAAAATCACCATACCCCCATTTACACCTGAATACGCTGTAGTCATAAATGAATCTGCTGCAACATTCATACCCACATGCTTCATAAAAGTAAATGATCTTAAACCAGACGCTGCTGCAGTAGCTGCAACCTCCATAGCAACTTTTTCATTAGTGGAAAACTCAAAATAAATATTAGCATCCTTAGCCAATATTGATAACACATTTCCAATTTCTGATGAAGGAGTTCCGGGATATGTAGCAGCAATAGAAACACCCGCCTCTATTAATCCCCTAACAGCTGCTTCATTACCTAGTAAAAATTGCTTTTCACCAGAAACTCCTGTAACTAATTCTTTTAAATTCATTATATTTTCCTCAAAAATATTTTATACAATAATAATTATAACACATAAAATATTTAAAATTAATTTATTTTAATGGAGTTTAAGAAAAAATTTTAAAAAAAATAAAATAATAAAATGGAAATTAATAAATAATCCCCATTAATATAAATATCAATTATATACATTTTTAATTTAACAATGAAACATTATAGGCTATTTGATTATTATTTTTACTTTTTGGATTGTTTTTTCATAATATACATTACCAACATAGGTTATTGTTGTTTTGTATTTACCTTTTTTGTTTAATTTTTTGAGTTTGAATGTGGCTTTTCCTTTTTTTTTTTTTTTTGCATTGTATTTCTTGTTTTTAATTTTTAATGTGACTTTTATATTTGATATTGGTTGGTTTTTATGGTTTTTCATGAGGATAGCATATTTTTTATTTTTCTTTTTTGCTTTTATTTTTTTGTTTTTTGCAATTATCTTTGTAGAGATTTTGTTTATGTTAATGTTTTGTTTTTGTGTTATGTTTTCGTAGTTATCATCACCGCCAAATGAGGTTATTATATTGTACGCTCCTACAATTAAGTTTTTTGTAGTTATGTTTACTTCTCCATTGGAGTTTGTGGTTAATGTAGAATTGTATACTCCAGTTAGTTCTATATGTATTGTTGTATTTGCTACTGGTGTATTATTGAATCCTGTTATTTTTATTTTTAAATAATCGTCGTCATGGTAGATGTATGTTTGTTTGTTTAATGTTATTTT
>SUTL01000085.1 GCA_015062925.1 Methanobrevibacter thaueri | reverse complement strand
AAAAAACTTACGAAAAATCAATTATCCATACCAAAATAATATAACAATGTTATTAAAAACCAATTATGATGAAAAATTTCATCCAAAAATATATTAAGTTTCTAGGAATGAGATACACACATTAAATTTAATAATTAAATATAATAAAAATAATATAATAGTTGATTATAATGAATGAAAAAATAAGTATTATACTACCAATATTCAATGTCGGAGACCATCTTAAAGGAGGAATAGACTCCCTAATCAACCAGACAATAGGACAGGAAAACCTCGAAATCATAATGGTCAACGACTGCTCAACAGACGGATCAGATAAAATCATCGACGAATATGATGAAAAATACGAATGTTGCCATGCCATACACCACACACAAAACAGTGGAGCAGCATACACACCACGAAACACAGGAATAGACGCATGCACCGGAGACTACATAATGTTTCTAGACCCCGACGACAGATACACACCAGACGCCGTGGAAACATTATATCATGCAGCAAAACAAAACAACGCACAAGTAGCATTCGGAAGATTCAGAAGAATATTTGAATACGGTGGTAAAGTTCAAAAATCCTACTCACCATACAAAGACAACCTCGAAAAACACTACCCGGATGAAACACTGGAAACAGAAAACTTCATCAAAGTACCGGACTTTCTATGGGACAATGTAGTGGAGAAAATATTATACGGAAAAACAATAAAAGCAAAATATCCACGTGACAAAGCACTGGACACAATACAAGTAGATAACATCGAAGAAGAACCTGACCTTTTAAAAATGCACCCATCAGTATGGTGTAAAATATTCAGAAGAGATTTGATTATAGATAATGATATACGATTCCAACCATATGTTTCAGGAGACGACATGGCATTCACCCTAGAAACACTACTGAAAGCCAAAGGAATAGTATTTCTAAACAACTTCCTATGCTACGACTACTACATCAGAGACCTACCATCAGACAAATCAATAACCAACACAGTAAACGTACGATTACTCAATGAACTAATGGAATCCTACATCTACTGCAGAAAATGCACAGAAAACTACTCCAAAGACATACAAAACATCAGCATAAACCCGCACTTACTCCACTGGACATACACATGGAAAAACTCCCCATTCACAAAACAAGAAAACCAACAACTATTAAACACAGTAAATAAACTTAAAAAAATCCACCAAACAGATTTAAAAACAAAATGGTTACTCTCATCCATTACAACAGCAATTGAAACAAAAATCTACACCACAAAATAAATCAAACCACCACCATCCCCTTTTTTCACAAAACACATACTATATACTAAGAAAAAGAGATAATTTTTCCAATTATCTTAAACAACCAATTGGAATAATCTCCTAAAAAACTAACGTTCTCCATTAAAACATGCTAAAAAGCATTATTTCCATCATGAAGAAACGCAAAAACAACAAAAAAATTTTAATACTATCACTACTACTCATACTATTTTTAACAATAACTGCAACAAGTGCAGTAGAAATCCAAGACAATACAACAACAACCAGTGATAGTAATGCAATTGCATCCATTGAGGATGTAAACACAGTTGATACAATTAGTGTATCAGAAAATAATAATGTCATTAGTGCAGGAGAAAAAACATTTACTGATTTACAAGACTTAATATCCGGTGCTACAGGAGACAGAATAGAAATAACAGACGATTATAAATATTTTGATGGAGATGAAGACCAAGGAATAATAATCTCCAAAGACAATATAACAATAAATGGTAACGGACACTACATTGACGGCGATAACCAAGCCAAAATCTTCAAAATCACTGGACACAATGTAATATTAAAAAATATTATAATAAAAAACTCATACTTTGAAAAAGATTATAGTATTAAAAATTTTGATGTCCTAAACGAAGAACAAGCCGCAATCGTATGGAATGGTGAAAATGGAACACTCGATCACGTAACAATACAAGACAGTATAGCATCAATAAATGTAATAAATGATGAAGAATATTACACTGGAACCATTAGTATTAAAGGTGCCGCCGGTATATACTGGACAGGTAATAATGGTATAATTACTGATTCTACTTTCACCCGTAATGCTCAAGAATCACTAGGTAGCAATGATAATGTTAATTTTGGTGGAGTATTAAAAATAGATGGTGTAAATTGTACTATAAAAAATTCCCATTTCACAAGTAATGTTGCATTAACTGGTGGTGCACTCAGAATCAATGCAAATAATGTAACAATAGATAATTGTGATTTCACTGATAATAATGCAACTGCATATGATGGTGGTGCAATACGTACTGATGGATACTACACATACATTAAAGATTCTATCTTCAACAATAACAATGCACTTCAAACAAGTGGGGGAGCTATTTATGCAGGGAATTATGTGAATATAACAAAATCTAAATTTAATAAAAATACTGCAAAACGTGTGGGTGGTGCAGCTTATATTGCAGGAGTAAATGGAACAATCACTGAATGTGTATTTGATTATAATAATGGTGGAAGTGATGGTGGTGCACTTTATATTAATAATTATGGTAAAGTAATAAAATCTAATTTTACAAATAATTATTTTATCACCGTAAATGGTGCAAATGGTGGTGCTGCTGCAGTTAGATATGGTATTGTTTCAGAATGTAATTTTATAAATAATTGGGCTGATGCTATAAGTTCCACAACCCTTAGAGGAGGAGCATTATATGCTGTATCAACTAAAGTTTCCAAATGTAAATTTATTAACAACATTATTAACATGACTGGTGATGGTACTGGAGGTGCTTTAGGATTGGGTGGAGAAAAATGTAGTTTAGAAGACTCTATTTTTATTAATAACACCTGTAAAGGAAATTATGCTGGTGCAGTAATGAGTATGGGAATAAATTGTATAATTAATAATTGTAATTTTATAAATAATACTGCTAATGCTTATGGTGCTGCTATAGTATTTACTTTAAAAGGATTAGTTTATAATTGTAATTTTACTAATTGTAATCCTATTAGACCAAGCCCATCTCAGGGCACTATTTCATTTGTAAATAGTGGAAACAATATGCTTATTTCCGGTTGTATTTTTAATAATAATGCCTATGCTATAACTTCCACACAAGCTCAAAGAAATGCGACCATTATCGGAAACATTTTCATTAACAATACTTATGCAGTAACTTTATACCATAATGATACTTTTAAATATAATACTCTTTTTAATTATTCAAATTCACATAATAGAATATATACTGATTCTTCAGTAACTGTTCAATCAAATTGGTATGGTACAAATAATCCTGCTGTAGTAAAAGGTTCTTATTTAGTTGCTGAATTAGTTAAAATAGATAATAATAATTATCTTGTTGGTGGAGAAAACAACCCAATTATTGGTATTGTTTTCCGTGACAGTGTAACTAATGAGATTGTAACTGAATTGCCTGGAAGGCCAGTTGAATATAATATTACCAATCCTACTGTGCCATTTACATGGAAAGATAGTAGTGAATCTGGTAAAGTTTTAGCAAATAGTGCTGTTAAAACCGCATTTAATATTAGTGCTAAAATTGACAGTCAAGACTTAGGTGAATTAACATTTAACGGTGCAAACTACACTCTAGGAAATAGTGCTACTTTCACTGATTTACAAAGATTAATCAATTCATCCAATGTTGGAGACACTATAACTTTAAATAATGATTATGCGCGTAATGTATTTGGTGACCTGTCAACAATTGTAATTAATAAAACTTTAACTATCAAAGGCAATGTAATTATTTCTGGTGCAAATAGCGCTACAATATTCACTATCACTGCTGATAATGTGAAAATTGAAGACTTAACATTGAAAGATGGTAAATCTAATGGTAATGGTGCTGCAATTATTTGGACTGGAAACAATGGTAAAGTAACTAATGTCCAATTCACTAATAACAATGCAGATGGTAATGGTGGTGCAATTTATTCTACAGGAAACAATACACAAATCACAAAAAGCACATTCACAAGTAACATTGCACAAGACGGTAGTGCAATCTACATTGATGCAGACGGCGCAATATTAACCGACAGTGTATTTAACAAAAACACAGCAAGACTCAGTACCGGTAGTGATGTATACATTAAAGGAGCAAAAACAAGTCTTGACAATGTAACTGTAACTGATTCACAACACAATGCAATTACCTTACGTGGACACAACAATACAGCTAAAAAACTCAACATCACTAACATTAAAGGCGACGGATTAACCACAGACGGAGAAAACACAACAATCACCGACGTGGTAATGAACAATATTACAAATAAAGGTATAACCACCAACGGTAAAAATACTACAATCGACAATATAATAGCAAACAATATAACCGACACTGTTATCGACACTACCGGAGACAATACCAATATTGGTAATGTTAAAACAAATAATACCGGCAAAGTAATTGACAGTGAAGGCAATAATGCAACTATTAAAGATATTGTTGCAGATAATGTCAATGGTGATGTTGTAAGCTTCAACGGTGACGGTGCAACTGTAAGTAATATTGAAGGTAACAATGTAGCAGGTACAGTTGTAAACGGAAAAGGCGACAACTATGAAATTAAAGGTGTTAAAGGTACTAATGTTACTGATGGATTCACTAAACTTGATGGAAGTGGAAAAGCAACTGGTATAGAAGCTGCAGATCCTAAAGATGCATTAAAAATCCCATCCAACCCAACTGGTAATACTGCTTCATATAAACCTGAAGGATTACCATCAAATGCAAATGGATGGTTCTATGTATACGTAGACGGAGTATTATACAATAATACTGGCAGTCGTTTACGTAATGGTGTTGCAAACCCAATCAATGTAACTTTCACCCCAGGAACACACACAGTTAAATTAACAGTAGAATTCAGTGGAACAACATACAACAGCCCATTAGAAAACGAAAACAAAAACGTAACAATACCAGCAAAACCACCAGTCATAGTATTAACCGCCAATAATATTATTGCATCATACTCTGCTAATGCAGTATATACTGTTACAATCACAGCAGACAATGTAAAAATCGCTGATAATGAAACAGTCGTTATAACCTTTAATGGATTTAAACAAACCGCTAAAACCTTTAACGGAACAGCAAAATTTACACTAAACACCGAAATTAAAGTAGGAAAATACACAATAACCGCAGAATACAAAAACAAAACAGTATCCAACACCGTGGATATTTTAAACATTATCAATGCAAACAAATTGAAAAAACTCAAAAAATCCAAAAAAGTTAATAAAGTTAAAGTAAGTTTACTTAAAGTTGACGGTAAAATACAAGCAGGTAAAAAATTAACTTTAAAACTCAAAAACAAAAAAGTTGCAACAGCAAAAACCAACAAAAAAGGAACAGCAACCTTTAAAGTTAAGAAAAAATCCTTGAAAAAATTCAAAAAAGGCAAAAAAGTCGTTGCAACAGTAGTTTACGGTGCAGATACTGTTAGTAAAAAAATTAAAATAGCTTAAATTATGATGGAAATTTAATTTTCCATCCTTATTTTTTTTTTAAATTAATACCTTCATTTTAACCGTTAATATTATAATGAAAGAAAAAAATTATTGAAAATATAAAAAATCCATTTATTTTTCATTTTTTATTTTATAGGGTCGTCTCCAATAAATTAGGTATTTTTTGATATTTATTATTGATTTTTACAAGTTACTACCAATATTGCTTTTTAAAAAAGCCAAATTTTATATTGTATTGGTGTTATAATTATATTATATGGTTGTAAAAGTTTTTATCAGCAGTAATCAAACTGAATTTAACGAGGAAAGGAAATTTCTTTATGAAGAATTAAAAAAGGATTCTTTTTTTTAGTGAAACTGTTGAATTATTTGTTTTTGAAATAGATTCTGGAAATTCATTACCTTCCGATGAGGTCTTTATTGGGGCTGTTGAAGAATCAGATATTTATATAGGTTTAATCGGCCAGCACTATGGCGATATCTACAAAGATAATGTTTCAGCAACAGAATATGAATTTAATGCATATAGTTCAAAAAAACATGATTATTATTTCTTTGTTAAGAAATGTGAAGATAGAGATGAAAATTCAAAAGCATTTCATGAAAAAATAAGAGATTTAAATAAATATAAAAACTTTACAACTAAAGAAGAATTGTTAATTGAAGTAAAAAGAGTTCTCAGAAAGTTCATTGACACCAAATTAGAAAGCACAAACTTTGACAGTGAAATCTTATTGGATTCCACAATCGATGATGTTGACCTAGAAGCAGTGGAACTGTTCAAAGATGCTTTGAAAGAACCTAAAATTAAAGATTTATTCAATGTTCGTGAACTAAACAAAATTTTAGAATATGTTGGTGCAGGTAAGATTGATTACACTGGTACATTTCATTTGAATAAGGCTGGAGCACTATTTTTTGCAAAAGATATTGGCAAATTTAATATTGATCATGAAATTAAGATGGTAAGATTCAATGGAATTGAAGCTTATGATATCATTGACAAATTGTTTTCGCATGAATCATTCTTCAAATTAATTAATGAATTCAATAATTTTTTCAGTAGAAATACTCGTTTAGGAGGAACAGTTAAAGGATGGGAAATGCTTCCGTTACCCGAATATCCTAAAGAAGCAGTTCGTGAAGCATTTATCAATGCAATTGCACATAGGGACTACACATTAACAGGAGGATGCATCACATTTTACATATATGATGATCGTATTGAAATTGCAAGTCCCGGAAAATTACCATTCCCATTAACTGTCGAAACTTTAGGTGTCAAAATCACTCCACGGCATAGAAACAAAAATATTTGTGGCATATTTGAAAAGACAAAGTATATGGAGCACATTGGCACTGGAATCACAAGGATGAGGCATGAAATGGATGAATTTAATTTGCCTGAACCTGAATTCATAAATGATACTTATTTTCAAGTCATTCTCAGAGGTCCTAATGGCAAACTTATACTTCCTAAAAATCTAGTTAAACATGTTAACTTTAATGGTTTAAAGTTAAATGAACGTCAAATTTCTGCATTAGAAAAAATGAATATTGAAAAGGTGGAATTCACACATAAAAGTTATGCAAAATTATTTGACATATCTCTAGCTACTGGTAAACGTGATTTACTTGATTTATCCAAAAAAGATTTGATATATAAAAAGAAAATTAAAAATGCATATGTCTATTACATCTAATGAATCACATTCATGAGCCATTATTTTTCATTTGATTAAATTAAATACTTCATCAATTATTCTTAATAAGTACTATTAATCTATTAAAATTATATGATTTATTTTTAATTAAAATAGTAGTTGATATGTTAGCTCATTTTCAACATATTAATTTTAAGAAATTTAAATCATTTATTTTATAAAATAATTAATTTAAACCAATTTTCAAGTTTATTTAAAAACAATAATTTTTCCTAATGAACTTTTACAATTATACTTATTTAATTCAAAATAGGAATAATTAAATTTAATTTAAAATCAATAACATGAAAAATTATGAATCATTATTTCAATTAAATCCATAGTTACTTTTTAGCAAACATTAGCTCATAGAGGGTCATGAAAATCAAATTTCATATAATCCAATTTTTTACAAATTCAGCTAGATTTAACATCTCATTTATTAACATAATATTAATATGACTAATTATTAATTTTTATAATGATAAACTATTTCACTATTAAAACCATACTTGATAACCAGATGCACAATAAAATATACCTTCACGTTTTATATTAGAAAATGACAAAAATTATCATCTTAATCATGAAGAAACGCAAAAACAACAAAAAAATTTTAATACTATCACTACTACTCATACTATTTTTAACAATAACCGCAACACAAGCGGCAAC
>SUTL01000084.1 GCA_015062925.1 Methanobrevibacter thaueri | reverse complement strand
TTTTAGAGGCGTTTAATGATAATCTTTCACAGAATCCAGATAATATGCTTGTATCTTATGAAGATAGATCTTATACTTACGCGGAAGGTGCTTTTATTGCTGATAAGATTGCTTCATATTTGAAGGCATTGGGTGTTGAGGCACAGGATAAGGTTGCATTTATGGTTGAGAGATCTGAGTTATATATGTTCTGTGTTTTAAGTATTTTATCATATGGTGGTGTTTATGTTCCTTTAGATGATAAGCTTCCTGATGAACGTATTAAATTTATGTTAGAGGATACTGATAGTCGTGTTGTTATTGTTAGTGATGAAACTTATAATAGGGTTAATGATTTAACAAAGAGGAATATTTTGAACATTTCTGATATAGTTAATGAGAGTTTTGGCTGTTTGGATAGTTTGCCTGTTGTTTATGGTGATTTGGCTTGTATTTTGTATACTAGTGGTACTACAGGTGTTCCTAAAGGTGTTAAGGTCACACGTAAATCTTTAATTAATGTTTGTGAAAATTATATTAAGGATTATAATTTGGATGAAGGGGATGTTTATGGTTTATTCCCTGCTATTGGTTTTGATGCAGGTAATTTCATTATTAGTGTAGTTATATGTGCTGGTGCGTGTTTGGCAATTATACCTGATGATGTTAAATTGGATATGTTGAAGTTAAATGAGTATTTTGTTGCTCATGATGTTTCTCATGTTGCTATTACTACTCAGGTGGGTAAGTTGTTTGTGGAGAGTGTTGATGAGACTTCTTTGGATGTTTTGCTTGTTGGTGGTGAGAAGTTAGGTGATTTTACCAGTCCTGAAAATTATAGATTAATTGAAAGTTATGGTCCAACTGAGTCATTTGCTTTTGTTTGTTCTATTGATAATTCTGATAAATTGGATTCTTCTTCTGTAGGTTTTGTTAATTCTAATGTTAAGATCTATGATTTGGATGATGATTTAAGGCGTGTTCCAGTGGGTGCTGTTGGTGAATTATATATTGCAGGTTATCAGCTTGCAGATGGTTATTTGAATCGTGATGGGGAAACAAGTCATGCTTTTGTTGATAATCCTTTTGATGATGGGGATTATGGTGTTTTGTATCGTACTGGAGATATGGTCCGTTTTTTACCTGATGGTAGTCTTGGTTTTGTGGGTCGTCGTGATAATCAAGTTAAAATACGCGGTAATCGTGTAGAATTATCTGAAATTGAAGCTGTGATTCGTGAGGTAAACTGTGTGGAAGATGTTACTGTTCAAACAGTCGATAATAAAGGTAATAATGAGTTAATAGCATATGTAGTTTCAAATGTTGATTTGGACAATATGAAATTATTGGATACTGTTCGTGACTATGTAAGTAAGCATAAACCTGATTATATGGTTCCATCTTATGTAGTTGAGTTGGATGTTATTCCTTTGACTATTAATGGTAAGGTTGATAAATGTGCTTTGCCTGATATTGATTTAGATCTTTTACATGTTGAGTATGTTGCTCCAGTTAATAAAATTGAAGAAAGAATTGTTAGTGCATTTGAAAAAGTGTTTGATTGGGAGAATATTAGTGTTTATGATGATTTTATTCGTCTTGGTGGTGATTCTTTATCTGCTATTAAGATTTTGTCTTTATTAGAGGATATGGATTTAAGTATTAAAGATATTTTGAATCTTAAAACCCCTTATAAAATTGCACAAAGTATTATTAGGAATCAAATTATTATTGAGGATTATCAATATGGTTTTAACTTAATTAAAGAAGGTAATAAAAAGAGAAATATGTTTTTAATTCCTCCTATTGGTGGTTTGTCTTTTACATTTTCTGATTTGATTAATGTTATTGATTTTGATGGTAATGTTTATGCTATTGATGATTTTAAGTATGATTTGTCTGTTGATGAGATTAAGAATATTGATAATAATTGTAGTAATTTGTTGGATTATTATTATAATGCTATTAAGGATTTGTTCCAGGACGGAGACATTATTGTTGGATATTCTTCAGGTTGTATTTATGCATCCTTACTTATAGAAAAATTAGAAAAATTTAAGGATGTTGGGGAGTGTATACTTATTGATGGTAGTTTAAATTTTTCTAGTAATGTCCTTCCTGTGAGGGAAGATGTTTGTAAAAATGTAGATGATGATTTTAATAAGCGTAATTTAATGTCTGATATGGAGAATTATTATCTTTCTGATTTTAAAGAGAAGGTGATTGAAGTAATGATGGTTAATTCTGTTTGGGATTTCAATGTTCCGAAAATTAATTCCCATATTAGATATTTAGCCACATCTAGTGAAAGAGAGGATGATTTAAAGAAGATTTCAGATAATAATTATGATTTTATTTTTATTGAGTCTACACATGAAGATATTATATCTAAGGATGTGGGTAAAATATCCAATTATTTTAATTACTAAACTTTTGGTATATTAATTAACGGACAAACCCTATATATTATTATTTGGAACTAATTAATAATTTATAAAAAGTAATTATATATAATTTATTTACAATAAAATTAAATATGCATATAGGAATAATATTTTAAAATATTTAAAATTATAAACAATAGTTTTGAAGGGAAATGATGAATAATGAAAATATTGAATTAATAACAGGAGAACCTAAAAAAGCTATACTAAAATTGAGTATGCCTATTTTCATGACATTGATCATGGTATTCATGTATAATTTAGTAGATACTATCTGGGTAGCTGGTTTAGGCCCTGATGCACTTTCTGCAATTGCATTTGTAGGACCAATATATATGCTTGTATTAAGTATTGGAAACGGGATAGGTGCAGGTGCAAGTTCTTTAATTTCTATAAGTATTGGTGCTAATGACCATAAACATGCCAATAATATAGGTCTCCATGCAATCTTATTAGGAGGAGTATTATCTATTATCCCTGCTTTATTAATTCTGTTATATGCAAAACCTATTTTAATATGGATAGGGGCAGGAAATGTTCTAAGCTATGCAATGGATTATATTCATATTATATTTTTATTCTTATTTGTCTTTATATACTCAAGTATAGGAGCATCTTTTTTTAGAGCTGAAGGTAATGTAAAAAGAGCAACACGAGCAGTTTTTTTAGGTGGAATTTTAGATATAATATTAGATCCTATTTTTATTTATACCTTTAACTTAGGAATGAAAGGTGCTGCAATAGCAACAGTAATATCCGCTTTAATTTCATGTGCCCTAATGGCTTATTGGGTATGGATTAAAAAGGACAACTATCTTGAATTAACATATAAAGATTTCAAATTAGATTTAAATATTATAAAAGAAATTATTAGTCTCGCAATCCCTGATACCTTAGAAACAACAATAGTTTCAGCATTAACGTTATTATTAAATTTATTTATTATACAAGTGTCTAATCATGTATCAGTAGCAGTATTTACATCTTCAATGCAAATAGTTCAATTTACAACTATACCCTTAAATGCTATATCAATAGCACTTTTAACAGTTGCCGGTGTTGCTTATGGTGCTAATAATTTTGAAAACCTAAGAATTGCACATTCTTTTTCTATTAGAATAGGTTTTCTATTAGCAATAGTAGCAGCAATTTTAATGGTTATATTTGCACCATATATTGCAACTATCTTTAGTTATTCCAGTGAAAGTGCAGGATTAACACCTAAAATTGCATCAACGCTATGTATATTAAGTTTATATGTTATAGTTATTCCTCATGGAATAATGTCATCTGCACTATTTCAAGCAATTGGTAAAGGATTATATAGTTTAATCCTCACTATTATAAAGTCATTTTTACTAGAGTTAGTATGTATATATTTATTCTGTTTTATATTAGGATGGGGTTTAAATGGAATATATGTAGGTTTAATATTAGGAAGTTTCTTAGGTTCAATAGTTGGATATGTATGGGCTAAAGTATTTATTATTAACAAATTAGAAAAAAAACATTTAAAAGAATATATTCATGAAAAAAGGTCCCATAAGTAATTTTAATTTAAAATTTATTTTATCTTTTTGACAAATTATAGAATTAATTTAATATTAAATATTAAAAAATTCTTTAGTGTTTTTAGTAACCTTAATTGCAAGTATCTTACTATCAATATCCATTTCATAAGCTATTCTATTTAGAATATGGGGTAAATATTTTGGTTCGTTTCTATGTTTTTTAGGTTTAGGTTTTAAATCTCTAGGTATAAGAAATGAACAATCTGTTTCAACCATTAATCTCTCTGGAGGAATAGGCCTCATTCACCAATTGCAACTACAGATTCGTTTTTTGCTAAATCTTCTAATACTTAATGTATTTTCATCACAAGTTTTAGCATCATGAGGATGAACACCTGCTGCTGAATATAAAACACCAGATATTTAGATGCATACTCAGATGCTTCAATACTCGATTTAATGCTAGAGCCAGTTATAATAGCTTTTTCAACACTGACTTTAGCCCCATTTTTTATAATATCTTGCATCTTTATTGTTGGATTTGTACATTAAATTTAATCCAATATCTATAAGTTCCATAGTCTCACATTATCCAATATAAAAAAATTTTTCATATTTTAAATGAAATAAATACAATTATAATATATTTTAAAATATAGGATTCTAGATTTTGGTGAAGTCACACCTTTAAATATAGGCAATGTTGAAATCCTATGAATTTTTCAATCAACTTTATACAAATATTTTGAATTAATATTCATGAAAAGAAAAAGTAGCTATTAATTATATATAACTTAAAAATTAAATCATTAATTAATTAAAATTATTTTGGAGAGAGGTTAATATGAAAACTCATGTGATAGTTGTATAACTTTTGTTCTCTCTACACTACTTTTTTTTAGAATTCATGATAATTAAATATTCATCTAAATGGGAGAAACTGGAGCTAGTGGAAATACAAATCCTGAACATCTACTATAATCACTGACATAACCTGAACCAACTAATGATACAAGTTAACTACTTGAGTATTATTGGAAAAGTTGAGGGTAAGATGCTGAAATTATTTATAAACAATTGATGACAAGCAATTATTGGTATGCCAACAGCAACATGAAGCTGGTCAAAAGGAACCAGAAGTTACATAATCCAAATTCGCCTCTGCTGATTGGGGATGTTAAATGGGGCGATGTTGTAAATGAAGTTAATGAACCAAGCTATATTGATTCACAAACTAGATTGTTTTAATTTTTAATTATTTTAGCTTTTGCAATAATCATTATATGTCCTGGGCCTGTTCGGCTATGCATAATTTGCAAACTGCATTTTCATTATTCTTTTGATAGTCTTTTACTGGACATAGGAATTTTCCATTTCTTTTTTCTATTTTAAGATTTCCAGGAAATTCGCTCCCCACTGGGTGGATGGATTCTTCTATTATGAATGTTGTATATAATGAGATTATCACTTGCATAAGTGGAAATTTATCTTCTTCAGCATTGAAATCCTTCGCACCTTCCTTTTCAAAGCATCTCTGGAGCTGTGGAAGATTCCTTAATGGATTTTACATCAATTTCATCATCATATGTGATGGATTTCATCAGCACTTCTTTAATTCGCATTATGAAGTTTTCAATGTATATTTTCAGGTATTTGTCACGATAGTTTGTGGTGATGAATTCCCCATCCTTTCTCAGACGTGCGGTAGTCATCATCTGGTCATAGACAGATATCGTTTGGACATATCTCTTAAGCAAATCCAATAGCTCATTTTTGGTGATGGAATCGGATTCGCATAAATCTTTTAAATCTGTTATTATATGTTCACCATCCATATTTTTATTTTAAAGATTTTAACTATAAATAACTGATTGAAATAGTATTTGTGCTTTAACAATTTGAGATACTTCATTTAGATGTAGTTAAAAATATTACTTCAAATGAATGAAGTGATAAATTTAGTTGCTGATTGATGAAATTGGCTTGATTCTTTACTTATGAAACAAAATTCTCTAAAAAATAGCGGATAATTTTTATAGCATTATACCAACAGTAACATGGAGCTGGTTAAAGGGAACCCGAAGTTGCAAAATATAGATTCATAAGTATTTCACCTAATTTGCTTGTTTTTTGATGGTAATTTTATTGTCTTTTGAATTATTAATAAGGTTAAATAGTTTATTTTACAAATTATGTAATAGGTTTTTTACATGAAGAATAATGTTATATATCAAAGTGATGCGTGTCCAATTAATTGTGTTAATGATTTGTTAAGTAGAAAGTGGGTTTTTGGAATTATGAAAGACCTTTTTGCGGGTAAGAAACACTTCAATGAATTCAAAGAGGATAAACCAGAATTAAGCAATGTTGTTTTGTCTAAAACATTAAAATATCTTGAAGACCAGGGAATGATTTCGAAAGAAATATGTGAAGATGAAGCGATAAGAAATACCGGATATTATCTCACCGAAAAAGGAAAGAAAATGAATAAAATATTATATGAGATGGTAGTTTTTGGATTATATGAAATGGAAGGGGACTTAAGAACTGATGAATATAAAGATGAAATAAAAAAAGGATATGAGGAAATATTATTCTAGAGATGTCCTCTTGAAAGAACGCCATCAAGCAGTCCAGGTTTTTCCACATCAATTTTCCTGATAGCTTCTTTAAGTTTTTTCACCATGTCATCCTTATATTTAAGGTATTGTGTGAATCCTATAAGATTATGAGGATGTGATCCGAAGAATAGACAGTCATCATCCATTTCCAGATTTTCCAATAACATCAATTCCTCTTCAAGGATTTCCCTTTCTGTCGCTTCAACAAATTCTCCGGCATCCCTCATGTCTGAGAGAGGTGTGTTTTCCTGAAGGGAGGTTGAAGTGACTAGAATTCTTTTAGGCTTAAATCTGTTCAATAATTTTATGGTTTCTTCAATATGTGCTTTGCAGTTTCCTCTTCCTGCAACACCTAACATTATAAGGGAATTATATTCCATATCAACATCTTCAAGTCTTTTTAATTGGACATATTCATCTTTTGCAGTGTATCCTTTTTTCATTTGTTCAAGTGCAGGGTCATATGCTGTTTCAAGCCCAATATATAATGAATCAAATTTCGCCTCTTTCAGTTTTCTTAAATCATCATCTGATTTTGATTTGATATTCCTAACAGATGCATAACATGATATGCACTCTATTTCAGGGAAATATTTATGGATCAATTCGGATATTTTCAATAATTTTCTTGCAGGCAATACAAATGCATCTCCATTGACGAGAAAAATTCTTTTTAAGTTTTTAGGATATTGCTCAGACATTTCCTTCAAATCACTTTCAATATCTTCAATTGGAGATATTCCAAATTTCTGCTCATGATACATTGTGCAAAAGGAACATTTCCTCCATGAACAGCCATATGTGACTTCTAGAAGGGGGGTGTATGCTTCCAATGGTGGTCTGTAAACTGGTCCTGTATAATGCATTATTTCAGCTCCTATTTTTTGTTTTATATACTATAATTTCATTGAGGTGTCATATAAAATAAAAAGTAACCTCAAGATAACTGGTAATTTCAAACTTACTTATTTTATTTTTTTCAGCGAATGGAGTCTATCAAATAATCAATGCTGCTGTCAATTAAATTGAATGTATTACAATCATTTACAATTTAATAATGTATGCATTTCATTAAATGCAAGGTTTCTCAAAATCAATTTACTTTTAAACTCTGCATATGGGTCAACTACTTTTCAAAAACAAGTTTCATATAATAGATGGGGAATGTTAATGTAAATTTTATATAACATTATTTTTAAACTAACTAAATGATGATTATTAGAGAATTTACCATAGATGATTTGCCCGAAATGATTTCAATCTGGAATGAAATTGTCGAGGAGGGCAATGCGTTTCCACAAGAAGAAGTACTGACATTAAAGACAGGTTTGGATTTTTTCAACAGTCAAAGTCATGTTGGAGTTGCATTTGACGGTGAAATTCTCGGAC
>SUTL01000083.1 GCA_015062925.1 Methanobrevibacter thaueri | reverse complement strand
TTTCATTTATAATTAAATTAACTATGAAACCCCTAAAAAACAAAAACTTTAAATGTAATGATGAAAATATATATATTTGTTAGATGCCGGGGTGGCTCAGCTGGTTAGAGCGCACGGCTCATAGGGTAATAAAGCAGTGCTCTAGCTTATTCCTGGGATACCGTGAGATCGCGGGTTCGAATCCCGCCCCCGGCATCATCAATCCCAGGAATATATCCATCTAAAAAAACTATTTTTAACAACCAATATTCAAATCATAACAATTTTATACTAATTTTTCCAAAATAACATTAAGAGGATTTGAATATGATATATAATACACTTGGAAAAACAAATCTTGAAGTTTCAAGATTAGGATTTGGAGCTATGAGACTTCCAACAAAAAATAATAATTCAGACATTGACCGTGTGGAAGCATCAAAAATGCTAGAATATGGGATTGAAAATGGAATTAACATCATAGACACCGCATACCCTTATCATAGTAAAGAATTAAGTGGTAATGGCAATAGTGAAAAGTTTATTGGGGAATTTTTAGATGAAAATAATTTAAGAGATGAAATTATTCTTCAAACAAAATCACCTTCATGGCTAATGGAAAAACACAGTGATTTTGAACATTACCTGGATATTCAGCTTGAAAAACTTAAAACTGATTATATTGATATTTATCTGCTTCATTCTTTAACTGTTTCTGATTGGAGTAAGGTTAAGGATTTGAATGTTTTGGATTTTCTTGATGATTGTTTGAGTTCAGGTAAAGTTGGTCATGTGGGATTTTCTTCTCATATTGAAGTGGATTATTTAATTGAGATTCTTGATGAGTATCCTAAATGGGAAGTGGTTTTAACTCAGATGAATTATCTGGATGAGTATTATCAGTCTGGTGTTATGGGTTTGAATTATCTTAAGGATGTTAATGTTGGCAGCATGATTATGGAACCTTTAAGAGGAGGCAGATTAGTTAATAATATTCCTAGTGAAGTTAATAAATTATGGAATATGGCCGAGGTTAAAAGAAGTCCTGTTGAATGGGCTTTACAGTATTTATGGAATCGTGATGATGTTGATTGTGTTTTAAGTGGTATGAGCAGTTTCAGTCAGGTTAAGGAGAATGTTGATATTGCCTGTAATGTTGATAGGATTTCTGATTATGATAGTGAGTTGATTAGAGAAGTTGCAAGGACTTACAGGAGTTTTCAGGGAAATAATTGTAGTCGTTGCGGTTATTGTATGCCTTGTCCTCATGGTGTGGATATTATTAATTGTTTTACTGAGTACAATATTGCACATATGATGGATGATGCTAAGGCCAGTGCTATGCAGTATTTTTCTCTTATTGATGATGATTCTCGTGCTGACAGTTGTGTTGGGTGTATGGAGTGTTTACCGTTTTGTACTCAGATGTTGAATATTCCAGAAGAGCTTGAGAAAGTTTATGAGTATTTTGGTAGTGAGTTTGATCATTTTTAATTGGATTTTAAAAATCTTTTTGAACATTACCACATAAATATGAAAATTAAATGAATATAATTTATAATTAGAAAAATAATCTTATACATTAATATATTAAAAATTACATAATAAAAAGTATAAATACTAAATAATTAAAAATATTAAACTAATAGGAAGCTGTTTTCCGACTTTTATAAATATGGAGCATGAAAAGATGAGCGACATCCCAGAAGAAAAAATAGAAAGAATAACAGAACAAATGAGAGAAGACAATATTAAATTTATCAGATTACAATTCGTTGACATAAACGGAACCGTAAAAAACATAGTAATACCATTCAACGGCGAAGACATGAACGAACTATTCAACGAAGGAATGTTATTCGACGGATCATCAATCGAAGGATTCGTAGGAATCAACGATAGTGACCTAATACTAAAACCAGACATCAACACATATTCCAGACTATCATGGAGACCAGAAGAATCAGCAACATGCCGATTCATATGTGACGTATGGACAACAGAAAAAGAACCATTCATAGGCGACCCAAGAGGAGTACTAAAAAAATCCCTCAAACACCTAGCAGACATGGGACTACAATACAACATCGGACCAGAACCAGAATTCTTCATCGTAGACATAGATGAAAACGGATACCCAATGCCATACGACGACGCAGGATACTTCGACGTAGAACCCCTAGACAAAGGACCAGACTTCAGAAGAGAACTAACACTAAACCTAGAAGATTTGGACTTTGAAGTTGAAGCATCCCACCACGAAGTAGCACCAGGTCAAAACGAAATCGCATTCAAATTCAAAGACGCACTAAAAACAGCAGACGCAGTAATCACATTCAAACAAGCAATAAAAGCAATCGTAGACAACATGGCAACATTCGACCAAATGGACTACAGAGTAACATTCATGCCAAAACCATTCTTCGGAGTAAACGGTAGTGGAATGCACTGTCACCAATCAGTATTCAAAGGAGATAAAAACCTCTTCTCAGACCCAGATTCAGAAAACGGACTTTCAAAAGATGCAATATACTTTATGGGAGGATTATTAAAACACGCTCCAGCAGTAACAGCAATAACCAACCCAATTGTAAACTCATACAAACGTCTAGTACCGGGATATGAAGCTCCAGTTTACATGGCATATGGTCTTAGAAACCGTTCAGCATTAATCAGAGTACCAGCAGCACGTGGAAAAGCAACACGTATTGAATACAGATCACCAGATTCCGCATGTAACCCATATCTCGCATTTACAGTTATGCTTGAAGCAGGTATTGATGGTATTGTAAATAAAATCCATCCGGGAGACCCTATTGAAGATGATATTTACAGTATGACTGAAGAAGAAAGGGAATCCAGAGGAATTAAAGTTTTACCAACCAGTTTATGGGAAGCTTATCATGCTCTTGAAGAAGACCCATTAATACTTAATGCCCTAGGTCCTCATGTTAGTGAAAAATTCCTTGAACTTAAATATAAGGAATGGGATGAGTATCGTGTTCAGGTATTTGGATATGAGCAAAGAAAATATTTAGATATTTAAATATAATTTTTTAATTATAATCTATTTTTTTTATTATATTTTTTTTGGAGATTTTATGTCAGAGTCAGAATATAGGATTATTGAAATTTTAAGAATCTTATCCAAACAGGACCGTCCTACAGGTTCTAAGTTAATAGCTGATGAGTTAAAGGAAAAGGGTTTTAACTTAGGTGAGCGTGCTGTAAGATATCATATGCAGATTTTGGATGATAAAGGATATACTGAAAGAAAGGGGTATTCTGGTAGAGTTATCACTGATTTAGGTCGTGAAAAACTTGAAAAGGGTTTGATTTATGATCAGGTTGATGTGATTTATTCAAAATTTGAAGAAATGATTTATTTAACTGACTTCACCTATATGTCACAAAAAGGAAATGTAGTTGTAAACAGATCAACTCTTTATAATAAAGAATCAATTAATATAATGAAAAAGATTTTTGAAAGTGGCCTTTGTGTTAGTCCTTACATTCAAATAAATGAAGATGAAACCACGGGAGAAATTGAAGTCACCACAATATGCGGAACAACAATAGACGGAATACTCCTAAAACACGGAATAGCATCAGAACTACAATACGGAGGACTCCTAAAAATAAAAAACAACAAACCAGAAAAATTCACAGACATAATATCCTACAAAAAAATCTCCCTAAGCCCACTAGACGCATTCACACAAGCAAACCTAACATCAGTAAACCAAGTACTAAACACAGGAAACGGAATCATACCAGCAAACTTCAGACTAATACCAGGAATAGCAAAAGAAAAAACAATACAAATAATAAACCAACTAAAACAAATCGGAATCAACGGAGTAATCGGAATATCACAAGAAGGACAAGACCTACTAGGCCTACCAGTACCAGATGGAATGGTAGGAATAGCAATAATCGGAGGAATAACCCCATTCTGTGCAATCGAAGAAACCGGAGAAAAAATAAACATCAAAATAGCAGAAGAAATACAAGACTTCACAACACTCTCCCCAATAACCAAAAACACAAAAAACCAACTAACAACACCAACAAATGAAAAACAACCAAAACTACAATTCATGCTATCAAAATCCTGGAACCTAATACAACAAGTAAAATTCAACGTCCAAAAACAAAAAGGAGACATAATAGCAAACATATCCTATATAAACAAAAAAGACCTCGACAAATCACTGAAAATAATGGAAAAAACATTCAACAACAACCCAAAATACATAAACCCATACTACAAAATCATAAAACACCCAACACAAGAAGACAAAGTAGGAATAGCAACAATATGTAGCCTAAGCATAGACGGAATACTAATAAACAATGGAATAATGAGCACACCAAAATACAGTGGACTACTGGAACTAACAGAACCACCACTATTCATAGACCTAATATCCTACAACGGAACAACAGTAGACCCCCATAAAATATTCCTATCCAAAAACATGACCTCAATAACAAAAACAAAACCATATAAAATACTTGCCAGTGTAAAAGAAATACCATATATTACACGAAAATATGCAGTGGACTTCCTAAACATACTAAACAATATAGGATTCTCAATATATAAAATAGGAAAACCAAGAGAACTAGTATATAATTCAAAAGTAAATAATTATAACTTCGGAGTTGTCACTGGTGGAGGATTAAATACAATTGGTGCTGTAAAAGAAAATGGTATTGATATTGAAGTTAAAGCAGAAGAAAAACTAATACCATTTGAAAAAATGAACAGATTATAAAAGTAATTTATTTTAAACTACTGTAACTTCCACTTCACTTTTATTTTTAGGATAATGAACAAATTCAATAATATCCTCTTCTACTTCGTACACATCGATTTCAACTGTAGCTCCAAGATCACTTTCATCAAGTGATACGAGTAATTTAAATCCTGGTTTGCCGAAGTATTCTGAGAAATCTACGTTTAAAACTTCTCCTTCTGCGAAAATCCTGTTATATGATATTTCTATTTTATCATGGATTTTAACATTTTCTTTTAAGTATTTTACAGCTTCCTGAGTGGTTAGTTCTAATTGTTTCATAATCAATCAACCCCATAATAATGAGTTTATTTCAACACATATAAATGTTTGTATTGATACGAACAAAAAAAATTTTTAATAAAAAAAAGACAAATTAAAGAATCTCAATAATAAGTTCCTCATCATCATGAATATGTCTCATCTCAATTAAATCCTCACCAATTTCCTTAAAATCAACTTCAATAGACTGATTTAAAATTTCACCAGTTAACTGTAAACCAACCCTAAGACCTTCTCCAGTTACCTCATCCTCTTCAGTAATACCTAAGACTTCACCAGGAGCAAAAATACGATTATAAGAAATTTCTAAAATATCCTTAACTTCAACATTATTCCTAACATATTCAATAGCTTCTTCCAAGCTCATTTCAACTTCTTTAACCATAAATAACACACACTAAAAAAAAGAAAAGAAATAAAGGAATTAAAAATTATAAATTCCTATATTCTCTGATTGAAGTATATTCGTCGTCTAATTCGCCGTAACTAGCTAATTTTTCTTTGTTAGCTTCAGCATCTAAGTAAAGATTACCTTTACCGTTAAGACCAATATCTCCAGTATATTTAATATATTTACCTTTGAAAGTGGAACCTTCAACTTCAGGATCAACAACAATACCTTCAAGGACAAATCCTTCAAGTAATCTACCAAGGAATCCGTGAATGATAATGTTACCGTTTTTCATTTGTCCACCAGGCCAACGGTTTACGTCACCGTCAATTTCAATGATACCTTTGGTCATGTGAATACCAGCTAAGATATCACAGTTACCTTTAACGTGGATTCTTCCACCAGTTAAACATTCACCACATTGTTTACCAGCGTTACCGCCAACAACGATTTGTCCACCAGTCATACCTCTCCATTCACCAATGTAAGAAGCACCAGTGAATTCTTTGGTGTTTCCTTCAATTTCAAGGTATCCACCAGACATTTCTCTTCCTGCGTGAGCTGCTGCGTCACCTTTAACGAGAATGGAACCACCGGACATTTCTGCACCAACGTGTAAATCTACACTACTGTTACAGATGATGTTTCCTGCACTCATTTTACAACCGATGTATTTTACTCTGTTTAAATCACCGTTTAAAATCATTTCAACTTCTTCAGGTCCCATTGCTTCTCCTTCAACAGTGATTTTAAAGAAATCAGTGATTGGGAATCTTGAGTTTCCTATTGGAACTTGGTATTTTGCGAAATCAGCTTCAGTCCATGAATAAATTTCATCTGGAATTAACTCATCAAATTCTAAAGCGATTGAAGAAGTTTTAATTTGATCAAATGTAATTGTTTTCACAATAATCACTCCTATTTACCATCAACGTCTACTCTAATTGGGTTGGATACATAGTGGTCGTGTACTGGGTAGTTTTCCCATTTGACTGAGTAGTATTGAGTAAAGAACGGCATAATGTTGTCGATGACTTTTTGTTCGTTTTGTTCCCATCCTTTTACGTTAACCCAAATGTTTTGACTTTCTTTAACTTTAACAATTTCTTTGTCTTTTACTAAGATTTGACCATCTTTAATTGTGTATTCAGCAACATCGAAACCTTTTTCGATTTCAGCATATTGTCTGGATGGATCAATTTCATTAGGATTTATGTCATATACTGCAATGTCTGCTCTGTATCCAGGGGTAAGTGCACCTCTGTCGGTGAATCCGTAGATTTTAGCTGGAGCAGCTCTGGAAATAGTTGCAATATCGTAGAAATCGTATTCTCTGTCGAGAGTTGCAAGGGTGGTTCTTTTTTCCGCCCATTTGTGAACTTCTCTGTTTTCAATCATTTCCATTCTTCTGTAGTTACTCATTAACCAGGAGATGATTCTAGGATATCTAGTGAATGGTCCTGCGTTAGGGTGGTCAGTGGTTAAACATACTTTCCATGGGTTGTCGATGTGTAAGAATAATTCTAAACCAATAGCCCATTGGAGTGTGTTAACTGGGTTTTTACCTGAGTAAATACATGGAATAATACCTGCTGCGGTTTCACATTCAATATCTTTGTTGGTCCATTTAAGACCGGATAATTTGAATAAGTCGTATTCCATTGGTGCGTCTGCTGTCATTGTTGTGGTTTCATCTAAAGTTACTTGTCCGACGTCACATGTAATGTGGTCGTTTTTGTTTATGTATTTAGCAACTTCTTCTGCACCTGATGCAGCATCTTTCCAGCTGTTACCTGTGTAAGAGTGGAATTGTAAGTGGCAGACGTGCATAACTTGGTCTCTGATTTCTGCTGCTTTAGATCCTTTTTTAACGTCTTTAACAGCGTCCATGGTTTCGATTGTTGTTGGTACGTTACCTGGGTGTCCTAAGTCGTTAGGGTGAATGTGAATTGAGTGAGGTAAGTTTAACATTTCATTTGCTTTTGCAAGTGCAATGATAACTTCTTTGGATGTTACGTCGAAGTATGGTGCTTTATCGTTTACACCGTGTACGTTCATACCCCATCCCCATGCTTCACTTCCACATGGGTTTACGATTTTAATTCCGTAACCTTTGGATATTTTTAACCATGCTGCTACGAATGCTGCAATGTCTTCTATATTATTATCTTTTGCATATTCCATTACAAACCAGTTGTTACCGAATAATGGCATTGCTGGGATGTCTAATTGTGGAATAGTTGCAATTTCTTCGTGAGTGTGTTTTGCTTCAAGAGGTGGCATAGCTGCTTCTACAACTGTACCGTAACCTAATCTTGAGTATCTGTATCCGGTTGCAGGACAACTTGGAATGGAGAATCCAGATTCTGATCTTAATACTTTGGTTTTTTGAGTGACACCTCTTCTGGAATCTTCAGGTCTGTATAATCTTCCTACTACTAATTTTGGACCTGCAACGTGTGCGTGAGGGTCTATACCTGCTGGCATAACCACTTTATCGGTAACGTCTAAGACTTTTGCATCTGCGGAAACATTATCTACTATAACACCATCTTTGAACATGACGTCTTTCTTTTCCCCGTTTATTTTGTTAGCTGGGTCGTAGACTATACCATTTTTAAGAATATATTCCATTATATCACCTTTATAGTGCGTTTGGATTTGGCACATATTTTGGAGCTACGTTTGGCTCTTCTCTGAGTTTCATTACTCTTTCTTTCAATTCACGGACAATC
>SUTL01000082.1 GCA_015062925.1 Methanobrevibacter thaueri | reverse complement strand
ATTACACTGCTAATGTAACTAACTCCACTGCTAAATTCAACATTACTGGTTTACCAGTTGGTGATTATCAGATGGTGGCTATTTATAATGGTGATAAAGGTTATGGAATGGCTTATACTAGTGTTTCATTTACTGTTAATAAGACTGCATATAGACTTGTAGATAATGTAAATGTTAATGGTTATTACTTAGAACCTAAAGTTTATGGTGTTCATGCATTAGATGTTAATGGAACTCCTGCTGCTGGTGCGGTAGTTAAATTCATTATTGATGGTAAAGTTTACAAAGTTCAAGCTGATCAAAATGGATATGCATTTGTCAACCTTACTTCATTAAGACAAGGAACATTCACAATAACTGCAGTTAGTGGTAATGCATCTGTATCTAATACTGTTACTGTTAAACATATTATCAGTGCTAAAAAGACTACTAAGGTTAAAAAGTCCTCTAAGAAAACTATTATTAAAATAAAAGTTAAAGGACACAAGGTGAAACAGACTAAGAAGGTTAAATTTACTTATAAAGGTAAAAAAACTATTAAGATTAAATTTGGTAAAGAAATGAAGAAACAAACTGTAAGTGTCTTGTTTAAAGGAAAAACTTACTCTGTTAAAGTGAATAAGAAAGGTGTTGGAAAACTTAAATTAAGTAAGAAAGATGCTAAGAAACTCACTAGTGGTAGAAAATACAAAGCTAAAGTTACCTACCAAGGCAGAAAACTTTATAAGAAAGTTAAAGTTAATGTTAAATTCAATGGTAAAGTCTACAAAGTTAAAACTAATAGTAAAGCTGTAGGTAAATTTAAAGTTAAAAAGAAAATGGTTAAAAAACTCAAGAAAGGAAAATATAGTTATACCATTTCCTACTTAGAAGATTCTCTAGTTAGGTATATTAAACTTAAAAAATAATGGGAATTCATTATTTTCCTTTTATTAATTTTTTTTTTTAAAACTCTTTTCTTATTTTAACAAGGTCAAATGATTTATCAATCAAATTTTTTCAAAAATTGTTGGAAATATCTATTTGTATTTTCCAGAGTTATCATGTGAAAACATGAGAAAAAACGAAAATAACATTAATATTTTTGATAAATTAATCTTCCAAGGAATTAGCACAGAAAAATATGAATAAACCTCTATGTGACATCCGAAAAGAAGTGGATATCATTAATAAATATTCTGAAAATACTGGGAGAAGCCATTAGTATGGATAATGGCTTTAAAAAGAATTTTCAGATTTCAAAAGAAATCTTTTCAATAATAATATATGCAAATAAAAATATAATAGTGTTAATTAATAATCAATTTTCGCTTAAGTTTCTAGTACTGATTATTTTTTTTTGTTCATTACATATTTAATTTGTTAAAAAAATTTAAATATTAATTTTGTTTTTATTTTTTCCATATTATTGAAGTTCCACTTTAATATTTTTAAAGTCATATTTTTAACTTAAATTTAATAATAGTATTATGCTAAAATTTTAATTTCCAATGATTTTACATGATAGTTTTAAATATTATATGTTGTTTAATTTATATTTAATAAGTTTACAAATTGTTTATTTTAATAGCAATTTTTCTAAAAGTAAAACATATATATTTGTTTATACTAAAGTTAATATCAGTATATTCTCTCCAAAATTTCAATGAATTTTGAAGTTTTCAAAACGGAGGGAGGTGTATTATGAATAAGAAAGGTATATTAATAATATGTTTAGTAGTTTGTCTTATCTTTGCATTTCAATCAGTAGGGGCTGCTGATGTAGATGCGGATGGTACAAACAGTACAATATTAAAAACAACAGATAATAATGTTGTTAATCAGACTAATGATCATTCGATTATATCGGTTACGAATGGTAATGAAAATCTAGCGGTAGGTGGGCAATCATTTACACAGCTGGAAAATGATATATCTAGTGGTGATGTTATTACATTAACTGATAACTATACTTATGATAGTTCTACTGATAGTGGTTTAGTTAATGGTATTGCTATTTCTAGGTCAATGACAATTATAGGTAATGGTAATGTTGTTATTGATGCTGGTAATCAGGCTAGAATATTTAATATTATTGGTGATTCAAAGGTAACTTTAATTGGGATCACTTTTATTAATGGTAATATGGATGGTAATGGTGGAGCTATTACATCTACTGCTACATTAAATATTACTAGTTGTAAATTCATTAATAATACTGCTAGTGGTGATGGTGGTGCTATATACTTAGATCATACTATTGGTACTAATATTGATGGATGTACTTTTACTGGTAATAATGTAACTACTGGTAGTGGTGGAGCTGTCATGTTTACCACTAATTCTCAAAATTGTATGATTACTAATTCTGTATTTACAGATAATTATGCACGTCGTGATGGTGCAGGTATTGTATTTTCAGCAGGAGCATATAATGCAACCATTACAAATACTAAATTTATTAATAACACTGCTGGTGATGATGGTGGTGCTATTAACTGGGAAGGTAATACTGGTATTATTAGAAATATTACTTGTTATAATAATAAAGGTATTGCTGTTGCTGATGCAACTCGTACATCCACATCTAAAGGTGGAACAATATGTCTTACCGGAAGTAATGTTTTAATCACAGAATCTAGTTTCACATTAGGTACAGTATTACATAACCAAGGAAAGAAATATGAAACTGATGCAGGTGCAATATTCATAACTGGTAATAATGATAATATTACCAAATGTGAATTCAATACATGTTATACACCTAATCATGCAGGTGCAATTATGATAATTGGTAATAATACATTAATTGACCATTGTAAATTCATAAACTGTACTGTAGAAGCTAATGGTGGATCAATTTACATTAGAGGAATTAATACAACAATTAAAGATTCTAACTTTTCAAAATCCAGTGCCCCTACCGGTCAAGGTGGAGCTATTCACGTTAATGGTAAGAATACTTTAATCAACAATGCACTCATAACTAATTCTAATTCAGGAGATAGTGGAGGAGCAATTTATATTGAAGGTGATTACTCAAAAATTGTAAATTCAAACATTTCCGTAACATCATCTGGTAATAATGGTGGTGCAATATATATTGCTGCAGAGCATGCGAATATTTCTGGTTCTCATTTTAGCAGTAACAATGCTACAAAAAGCGGTGGTGCTATTTACATTTTAGGAAATTATGCAACTGTTACAAGTTCAACATTTGATAATGAAAAATCATTATCTGCTTTAAATCCAAGTTCTACTACTAAAATTTATAATGGTGGTGGAGCAATCTTTTCATCTGGTAAACATTCCCAAGTTATTGATTCTAACTTTACAAATTGTTTAGCTGAAGCAGATGGTGGAGCTATCTATTTCTATGCAGGAGCTGGTAATGATGTTATTGCATATAATGATGTTATAGGTTGTACTTTTATAAATAATAGGGCTAATGCTAAATCTACACAAGGTACTAAAGGTGGAGGAGCTATTTATTGGTCAGAAGGAGGAAAATATGGAACTCTTAAAGATTCCAAATTTATTAATAACTCTGTTATCTCTACAGTTAAAGCAGATGGTGGAGCAGTATTATGGGATTTATGTTCTCATGGTTTGATTGATAATTGTTATTTCGATGGAAATTACGTTTATTCAACAACTGTTGATACTAAAGATTGGGTTCAAGGAGGATCATTATTTTTAAGAGTTAAGACTAATTATACTATGAGTAACTGTGTACTTAAAAATTCATGGTCTACTGGTGAAGGTGGAGGAGCATATTTATCTACTAGAACTCCAACAGGACAAGTTGCTCTGCTAGTTGTTAATACTACATTTATAAATAACACTGCTAAAGCCAAGGCACCTAATAATCTTGGTGGTGGAGGAGCTCAACTAAAAGAAGCTCAGATTACTGTATTTAGAAATGTTTCATTTATAAACAACACTGCAAATCAAGGTGGAGGTCTTGCTTTTATTGAAGCGAAAGCAGATTCAAATTACTTTTATGATTGTACTTTCATAGGTAATAAAGCTACAAATGATGGTGGAAATATTTATTCTACAGAGAATAATAATTATAAGATGAATATTTATAATGCTTTAATAATTGGAGGTAATGCTACAAGAGGTGGAGGATTATTTGCTAAAGAGATTGTGTGTGGTAATTTAACTTTCATAAATAACTCTGCTACTAGATCTGGAGCAATTTACTTAATTGTTAATGCTTTTGAATTTAAGGATATGGTATTTATAAATAACTCTGCTATGGAAGGTGGTGCTATTTATATTCCTACAGATAATATGAAGGTATCAAACTGTAACTTCACTGGCAACTCTGCAGAATTAGGAGGGGCTATTTATATTGCTTCTAAATCTATTACCATTTCAAATAATAGTTTTACAAAGAATTATGCTTTTAATGGAGGAGCTATTTACATGCCTCCAAGTAATAATGGTATTGATATAAAATATTCTTCTTTCGATGAAAATTATGTTAGTAATGAAGGTGGTGCTATTTACGCAGGTAATAAAGGAAGTGGAAGTTGGCATATTCATGATTGTAATTTCACTAAAAATTATGCTGAAGTAGATGGTGGTGCGGTTTACATTGCGAATGAGGAACAAAAAATAATTAATTGTCGTTTTGATGAAAATCTTGCAGATGGTAACGGTGGTTGTGTTTATATTATGGAGAGTATAAAGTTAACTGATATTCAAACTTCCATATTTGAAAATTCCCATGCAGGTAATGGTGGAGCAATTTATTGTAATGCCGGTACATATTCTACAAGTCTTGTTGTTGACAATTGTGATTTTATTAATAATACTGCTCATTATAATGGTGGTGCAATTTTATATTTAACTAAAAATAGTATTATAAAATATAGGGATTATAATAATTTTGATAATATTGGAATTATAAATGCTAATGGAAGAACTGATGTTTATGCTACTGATTCATCAACTCATTTCATTAAAAATTCTTTATTTGATAATAATACTGATTATGTGTTAAATGTTCAAATTGATGAAGATTTAGAACTACCAATTATTACAGTTAATTTATTCAATCCAAATGATGTAATGAGAACATTTCTTAAACTCACTGTTAATATAACTAATCAATCTGGTCTTGTTGAAAGTGTTGTTGTGGATAATAGTAATTTTAATGCTCATTATAATAGATATTATAATTGTTTATATGTGACTTTTGATGAAGATCTTAGAATTGGTTCAAATTATACTATCTCTGTAGAGTTTGAAGATGAAAATTATATTTATAAAAATTACACTGCTAATGCAACTGCAAGAGGGGAGAAAATTGGCCAATTCACACTTCTTCAAAAAAGAATTCAAGCAGAAATTTCCAGCCAAAGAAGTAGGGGTCTTGATGTATATGTAATTAATATAACTCAAGGTTATACATTTACTCATGATTATTTCGGTGAACCATTAGATACTAAATGTATGAATCTTACTGATATTGATAAACCATTAATTATTTATGGTAATGGTTGGACTCTTAATGCTGAGGGATACTCCAGAATATTTAATATTACTGCTGATAATGTTACTATTATTAACCTAATATTTGTTAATGGTAATTCTGGTGGTGAATGTTGGGATAATGTAGATATTGGTGGAGCAATATTCTGGGCTGGAAAAGATGGTCGTTTAATTGATTCATTATTCGAAAATAACACTGCAAAAAGAGGTGGAGCTGTATACTTTAAATCTTCAGCTGCTGATTGTGAAATTATCAATACAACATTTAATAAGAACACTGCAAATACTTTTGGTGGAGCTATTGACTGTAATGCTTCTAACATGGGACTTTATAACACTACCTTTGATTCTAATCATGCAGATACAGGTGCTGCGTTATGTAGGGAGATAGGTGCTACTAACGGTCATGGTTTTAATAATACATTCAGGTCAAATGTTGCTTTAACTAATGGTTCTGCTCTTGCATGGATTAATGCAAGTAGTATACATATTGATACATATTACTTCTATGATAATATTGCAGGTAACAGTGGAGGAGCTATTTATGTTGGTCAAGGCAGTGGTAATTGTGAAATACTTAACTGTGTCTTTGATAATAACATTGTAACTAGTCCTACTGGTCATGGTGGTGCTATTGAATGGTATGCTAAAGAAGGTTTAGTTTTAAATTCCACTTTCACACGAAATCAAGCATATAATGGTGGAGCAATTTACGTAGGTAGTGACTCTGGTAAGATCAATATTACAGACTCCAAATTCCGTGAAAACTATGCTGATAGTAAAGGTGGAGCTGTTAGTGTTGATGCATCAGGAGTAGTTATTAGGAAATCTGAATTTTACCATAACAATGCAATGCTCGGTGGAGGAGCTTTATATGTAGGTGGTGAAGGTCAAACTAACTATGTATACACATCTATATTTGAAGGAAACAATGTAACTAATGGTGATGGTGGTGCAATTGATTGGGTTGCATCTTCAGGTCATATTATTGATTCCAGATTAACATCTAATTATGCTAATTATGGTGGTGGAGTATACTTCGGTGGAAACGCAACTGAAAGTGTAATTACTCATTGTATATTTGAAGGTAATGAAGCTAAATATAAAGGTGGTGCAATTGAATGTAACTCATCTGCAATGTATTTAACTCACACATTATTCAATGCTAATGTAGCACAATTTGGTGCTGCTTTATGTAGGGAGAAAAATGCAAAAGGAGGACATGGTATAAATAACACATTCATCAACAACCATGCACATATTTCAGGACCTGCTCTTGCATGGATGGAAGCAGTAAATATTACTATTACAAACTATACTTTCAGAAATAACTCTGCTGATGTAAGTGGTGGAGCTATACATGTAAGTCCGGGCAGTCATAACTGTTCAATTATTAACTGTACTTTTGAAGATAACAGTGTAGATAATAAAACTAAAAATTGGGAAGGTGAATTCTACTGGACTGCATGGGATGGCACTAGCATGTCATTTAGAACAGAAGTAACAGATGACCCAACATTAATTAATCAATTCTTCATCTTTGAAGATTATTCCATATTCTATGTTGAACATTATGAAGACTTAGAATACATGTTAGGTGTAGGAGGAGCAATTAATGTATTTGCAGCTAATGCAACAGTTAAAAACTCAAAATTCAAAAACAACGTTGCTAGATTAGGTGGAGCAATATTTGTAGGAGTAGATAATGGTAACACTATTATTGACAATTCAATATTCACATCTAACCATGCTTATCAAAAAGGAGGAGCTGTAAACTTACATGCATCCGCAGTTAATGTTACTAATTCTGAATTTAATGATAATATAGCTGATGAAGATGGTGGTGCATTGTATGTTGGCGGTTCAGGTGTAACAAATTATGTTACAAACTCCAAATTCAATGGAAATAAAGCTAATAACGGTCATGGAGGAGCTATTGAATGGGTTGCATCTGAAGGACATATTCTAAATTCAAACTTCACTAAAAACTCAGCAATATATGGTGGAGCAGTATACTTTAATGGTGACTCACATAACAGTAGTATTATTAATGTAAGATTCGAAGGAAACAACGCTACTAAAAATGGTGGTGCTATAGACTGGAATGCTAAACAAGGACGTCTTTACAATACCACATTCATATCCAATTATGCAGGAGAATATGGTGCAGCATTATGTAGAGAAGTTAATGCTACTAGCGGATCTGGTAAAAACAACACTTTCATTGGAAATCATGCTGGAATTGCAGGTGCTGCTCTTGCATGGTTAGGAGTAAAAGGAATTAATATTAATGATTATCACTTTACCAATAACACCGCAGTTCAATACGGTGGAGCAATATACGTAGCTAAAGGAAGTGATAATTGTGTTGTAAACATGTCTTCTTTCACAGGAAACCATCTAATTAATGCTACAGGAGGTTATGGTGGTGCTATAGGTATTCTTGCAAATAACGCTACAATTATCAACTCTAACTTCACTGATAATAGTGCAAATAACGGAGGAGCTTTATGGGTAGGAAGTGACTCAGGTAACACCAACATTACTAATGTAACATTTGACCGTAACTCAGCTAGAATTAATGGTGGAGCTATTGATTTATCCGCATCCGGAGTAACTTTATATGATGCTCGTTTCTACAATAACACTGCAGGAGTTCATGGTGGAGCTGTTTACGTAGGTGGAAATGGTACTACAAACAAAGTATTATACTCTACATTTAAAGATAACTCCGCAGGAGACCATGGTGGTGCTATTAATTGGTTAGCATCTGCCGGTGAAATATTA
>SUTL01000081.1 GCA_015062925.1 Methanobrevibacter thaueri | reverse complement strand
GAGTTCATTAAAACTGTTGTTTTAAATTCCCCCATAGGCAATATTATTCTACTCATTATAATACCACCTCCCATTGGTCAAGAGTTTGATTACATATAATATTTACTTTAATAGAATATATTTTATTTGTTAGATTCCCAAAGCAAAATTGCTTTATGCTTAAAATCTTAATTACACAACTTTCATGTGGAATATCACCTATCAACATCCACTCTTTTAACTTAATTGTCAACAGCTATTTTTTCATATCCTCCAGTGAATGCAACTACACAATCATCGTGAATAGCTTCATTGGGATATGGTGTTATTTTTTCCAGAAATTCCATCGCCCATTTTTTGGTGAACCCTGTTCTATCCTTTCCAACCAGGAAAATTCCGTTCTGTTGAATGTCTGCTGATACCCGTCTGGCCCTGTCGACTTTGTTTTCACGTGAGTTTCCAGTACCTGTTGTGAAGCCTCGTCTGTTTAACTCATCGATGATTAACAATCCGAAGTTCTTACCTGTGGAACCGTTCAGTTCGATATACTGTACATCCAACTTGTCACACGCTGCAGTATTGATAATTTCATTGATTAGGCTTCTTGATTCCAATTGAAACTCGTATGAATCCAGAATGTAGATATTACCGTTTAAATCTTTAGCCAAGAGTACTCCGGCAGTGTAGTCGGGATTACTTTTTTTGATTGTATCATCATTTAATACCTCAGTTGCTGCAAAATCCCAGTATCTTATGATTCGAATGATGGGAATTTTCAAAAAGTCGCTATGAGAAATCAGGTGGAAATATGACTCATCAAATAGCCAACCTTTAACACTAGCATACCAGTTACCGTTCATTAACTGTTCTCTTGTTACCATATCCAATCCCATAAGGTATTCTTCATAGTCTGATCTGTCCAGATAGATATTATCGAGATAGCTGGAGCTGATGAACCTTATCTGTGACTTGTCCTGAATGTCTTCGTCTATCTTTTCTATGAATCTTTCACGAACCCATTTGTTACCTCTTTTACCGGGATTGCTTGAGCACATCAGCTGTGTTGGAAGCTTGTTGTCTTTAGTTTTCCTTACCCTGGAACGCATATAAATATATTTGAATCTTTCCAATTGTGTTAATTCATCAATGCCAATGAACTGGTATTCAGAACCCTGATAAGTATCCAAATCGTTAATGTTTCTTAAATATCCGAATGTTAATGAGTTGCCGTTTGGAAATGTCCATGAATGTTCTGTTCCATCCCATTTCGGTTTTATAGCTGAATTGTTCTGAATCTCCTTTCTGTTTAGCCATTGGCTGGCCTTATGAATCAGAGCACCCTTCCTTTTCAAATCAGATAATGTTCTTCTCAAGATTAACGCATGATATTCGTTGGCATCATCCTGAACGTAGAATAAAGCTCTCATGAGTAAACTGGTTGATTTACTTCCCCCTGCTGCGCCTCCAATTAAGACTTCCTTTTCTGTTGCAAGTATCATCTCAGCCTGTTTTGGAAAAGGATTAAAAGGTATTAGGGGTCTGAATTTTTTACCCGATTAAACTCATTAATTTGAGCTTGTTTTTTTAATATTTCATATTAATTTTGATTGCCTTTTGATAGTACAAAAGGATTTTTATTATTTTTAAAAAATAGAGTCAATATCATCGTAATATATAAATATTAGTTCATACATACATTATATTGTGATTTAAATGAAGCATGGACTAAATTTTGATGAAACTGACTCTAATTTATGTTGTTGAATGAAATATTTAAAATTATTGGTTCTCGTGAATCCAAACAAATAATGAGTAGAAATGGTCTTAAACCATTAGATAGAGTTATTCCTTTGGTTAAAACTGTTATTATTGCTTCTTATTTTGAATGTAGTATTTCTTTTGTTGTTGATGAGTTAAAAAGTAAATTTAAACTCAGAGAAGGTTTAGATTTTGATATTGTTTTGGAAGCACAGGAAATTTATGATAGATTATCTAAATTTAATCCAGTTCAATTGGAAAATACTGTTAATAGTATTCTGAATAAGATTAGAAATGATTATAATCGTGGTAGAAGAACTTTTATCATTGATGCTACTCCTGGAGACTTGAATATTAATTTTAATGGTAAAAAAATTTCTAAAGAATCGTTGGAGGATAAAGATTATGCATGGGCTTGGGGAACATCAATTGGCTTTTATATAAGCTATAAAATTACATTAGTCCTAGATTATAGGACTAAAATACCAGTATACTTTATGATAGATAGAGGTTCACCAAATGACACTACTATGGTTAGTAAAATACTTCCAATACTACAAAAGAAAAAGATAATCCGCAAAGGAGACTGTATTTTGATGGATCGTGGATATTACTCATATGAAAACTATAAAATTGCATTGCAGAAATTTCATATAATTCCATTAATCCTGACCAAATCCAAATTCAACAAAGAAAAGTTAGAATCAATGTTAAACTATCCATTACATTTATTTCATGCTAAATCCAATTTAAAAAGAGTTAAAAGAACATATGAAAAATTAGTTCAGGAATTTTTAAAAAAGATTGATGAAAGAGATAAAATTAAGTGTCATCGAGGATTCATCGAAGATTTCTTCAAATTAATCAAAGAAAGATTGCATTTTAAACAATTAAACAGATATACACTCAATTCAATGTCAAAATACACTTCAATTGTTGTACTATTAGCAGGCATAATCACATACTTAAGAATTAACTCAAAAACAGATTTTCAGAAGTTCTCAGAAGGCAAATTTTACTAGACCCCTACAAATTTTAAAACGACTTCTTCAGATCTGCCTTTACATTTAATAATTATTAACTCTCCTTCATTCAAACTCCTTATGATATTGAAATTTTCTTTAACGACAGTTAATTTTAGATTATCCTCCAAATCATCATAAACATGTCCCGGATTGTCAGTTTCAACTATTTCAAGCTGGATGTTATCACGACGATATTTTACATTAATTATATCCCCAATATTGTAACGAATAAGTTTTCTAAAATTACTACATGAAATTGTGATAACTGGAGTATCAAGATGATTTTCATCAATTTTGCTGGAAGTATCTTGTTTCACTGGACTATCATTAAATAATAGTTCTTTTTTCTTCTTATCAAATTCATCCCTAGTTAAATATCCTTTTTCACATAACTCTGCATATTTAATTAACAATTCATCATTGGACATGGTGTTTGCATTAACAGAATTTTTTGGAGGTATATCTGTTGTTTTAATAGGTTTCTGTTGAGTTTTTTGTGCTGGTGTTTTGCCTAACTTTTTACTAGCTTGATCAACTTTTTTATCAAACCAAGAAATGCCAGAATCTGTTTTACGGGCGCTACTGTTAAAGTATTCGTCTGCAACTTCCAATACTTTTTCATATTGTTGTGTATCATAATATAATGAACATAATTTTCTATAGGCTGTTAAATTCTTTGTAAATTCTCGCCTATCCCATAACTGCTCATAATAATATAATGCTTTCTTTTTGGATTCATATTTATCCGCATATTTAAATGTAAGCCTTAATTCTTCATATTCCATTTTTCTATCATAATCTTCTTGAGGAATAATTTTAACTTTTGTTCTGCCTGTTTGTAATCTTGCAGCAATTGGAACAGGTTCATTCTGTTTATCTTTATTTTTAAGACCATGTTCATTGAAATACTCTAAACACTCATCAAATTGAGAAAAACGACGGCCAGTATATTTGCATGCTTTTTTATATTTGAATTTAAACCACAGCAATTGTGATCCACTACAATATCTTTCACTTTTAAAAAATTCTTCAATTGTGTTTATAACATTCCCATATTCTTTTTTCTTAATGTATACTTTGACCAATTGTCTAAATGGATAATAATCATTTAGATAGTACATGTTAGTTATTAATTTTTTATAGAAATCTTCAGCTTCATCATAATCCTTGGATTTCATTATTTTATTTCCATGGTCTTTTTGATTAGCTTTAATTTCAATACCTTTTGAAACATCCACACCTGTTGAATCAAATAGTTCAGATTTAATATTTGAAGGAAAAATGTTTTCTTCTTTCATACTATCAAACTCATCAAATTTATTAAAGTCTTCACCATAAATTAATTCCAAATCATTATCCCCTATTAATTCATCAATATATTCAGATTGTTTATAATCTCTTGTAAATATATAAACTCCCTTTTTAGCACGAGTAATAGCAACATAAAACAATCTGCGTTCCTCTTCCAATTTTTTATCATAATCCCAATCATGCATCAGGTTCATGAAATATGGAGGATACAATTTATTAGGAAATCCAACTTGCTGATTAAAAACATTAATTAAAACTACATAATCTGCTTCAAGGCCCTTTGCTTTATGAACAGTACGATATTCAACATTATTAATTGTTCCATAATCATTTGTTATTTGTTTATATTCCTTTTTTGATTTTTTAGATAAATCAGTACCAAATATAAAATCATCAATATCTCCATTATGCCTTCCTAAAATGAATACCCTTTCACTGTCTTTTGATAAATTATTAATGAGATTATAAATTGAATCTGGATCATCATCATAAACTATCTTTACAGGATTTTCAATGGATGTATCTGACTTCAATGATTTTTTAAATTGAGAATCATTTTTCATTATGAACTTGCCTGCAATGTCAATTAATTCCTGAGGATTCCTGTAAGTCTTTTCAATGAATACTTTATTTGCATTTGGGAAATAATCACAAAAATCATTAAACAAACTAATATCACTATCTCTAAAACCATAGATGGATTGCCAATCATCTCCAACAACTACTAAATTAGCATTACACGATTCCTTAAGAGTTTTTATAAACTGGAAATTTTTATAAGACATATCCTGATATTCATCAACAAAAACATATTTGAAGTTATTAGATAATCCTTCATTCTCAATTAACTCAATAGCTCTATTAATCATGTCATTAAAATCGATGAGATGATTCCTATGCAGATAACTCTCATAAAATCTATAGACTGGTTCAACTAGCTGAATAAAAGCCATATTTCTTAAATAATTTTCTTCAGTATAATAGCTACCTTCTCTAGTTTCAAACTCATGTTTACACTTAGATTTAATCTTATTAAAATCAGATATTCGATAACCCTTTCCTTTAAATAAATCAATGAAACTTCTAATTCTTGAAGATATCCTTGATTTTGAAACCATATGATTAAATTTCTCAATTTCTGTATCCAATTCAATTAATTTAATCATATCCTCTGATTTGAGATTTTCCATACAATAATCTTTAATATCTGAGATTTGCTTATCAGATGCGGTCTCCAAATATTCATCAAAAATCTTTTTAAAACCCCAACCGTCAAATACTTCTTTTTCTCTATACTCATCAATCAATGATAAACCATAAGCATGTATTGTACTAGTAGGGACATTATAGTTTAACCTTTCAATTAATTCCTCAACACAAGATTTTGAAAAAGATAAAAATAAAATATCATCAGGGGAAATGTTTTTCTTTTCAATTAAATATGCAGCTTTAGCAAGTAATGTATGAGTCTTACCAGTTCCAGCACCAGCAATAATTTCTAAATCACAATCATTTAAAACACAAGCGATTCGTTGTTGCTCATCTAATGATTTACCATCAAAATTATCAAAAAAAGAAGCATTATTTTTAATTTCATTCTGTAATGCAATTGGTAAATCTTCAATTTGATGATATTCTTTCAAAGGCAAGCCCCCTATGATTCACATATACTTATGTTATTAATAAATTATGTTAGTCAATAAATTTATAATTAATGTGAAATTATCATCAACATATACCACCAACTTAATGATTTTAGGTTTTTTATTTTATTTTCATTACAACATTTGTTATGTTCAATATAATTCTTAATTTTTATTATATTGAATAACTAATTGTAACAATTATTAAATAGTTATTCAAATTAACTCTCGTGAACATTTTTCCAAAACATTAAATAACAACATCCAATAAATTTTATAACAAAGTTGATTGAAAAGTACGTGTAAGTGGTACTACTTTTTCATGAGTTTCAATATAACTTGGCTCATTAGCTTCCATTACAGTTTCTTTATCTTTTACTTCCCTAATCAACAATGGAAAATCTGAATTATGCAACTTTTTGGTTCATTTAACCAAGTTCATGTTCTATTTATCCAATAATATTTTTAATTTTAAATCTTATATTGAAAATTTTTAATAAAAATAATAGTTTTTATCAGTACACGATTTAAAAAAAAGCAAATATCTATATGAATTACTATTGAACTACCTCAATCTTGAAGAGGTTGTGGTATTCTTGCACTATTAAGATAAAATTTAAAAAATAACCTTGTAGAAACCATTTTTAAAATACCTGAATTGCCCTGTAAATGTTATATAATACATCTTTGAGTTTTGTTTCTTTATTTTGAAGTTTTGTGCTTCTACCATAGTTTCCTCCGTTGAATCTTCTTTTAATTACAGATATAACACTTTCTACATTCATTCTTCTTGCATATACGTCGGGCCAGAAGATTGTTGAACTATTTAGCCTATAATGTCCTGTTTTTGCTCGTGTTTTTAATGGAATTTGGTCGAATGCACCTACTTCTTCATTTATGCATTTTCTTATTGCTTCTGTATCGTATGCTCTGTCTGCTAGTATGTAATGTGGTTTATAGGGTTTTAATTGTCTTATGGATGCTATTGCGAATTGTGTATCGTATTTTGGACCTCTATTTGCTGCGTAATTTATGATCATTCTTGTGTCGACATCAATGCAGATATGGTTTTTAATGTAGCTTTTTCGGCATTTACCTCTTATTTTTGCATAATTATGGTCTGCATAGTCACTTGTGTGTCCTGTTCCATCCATTGCTGTCAATTCACAATCAGGAGGATGCATAAATAATAAATAATTCAAAAATCGAATAAAGTTGTTTGCTTTGGCTCAATATAACTTATTACTTCAGTATCAATTAGATTATCTTCTTCTTTTAAGTGTCCAAGCAACAATGGTGATTCCTCATCATGCAGTTTTATAACCTTTTTGGGAATATCAGGTTTCCGGTTTGCGTAGCAATATTTACATTCACTTAAACAGGAATTATATGCCCCTATGTCTCTTGATGGAATGCAGTGACAGTTTTTTCTAATTCCACTAGCTTTAACATTTTTATAGACTACACCATGCGCCTGTTCCAATATCTCACGTGTGGTACATCCTGCAGGATGAATGCCGTATTTTTCATAGCTTTCGTTTGTTGCACATGTTTGAGTATACAAGCCATACTTCTCGGATATCTCACCGATTCCCTTCAATAGCTTTTCTTTATCCTCTTCAGTAAGTGGAATTATCTCAGGCATGTTCTCTTCAACTTTTTTGTACATGTCAACAAAGCTGAAGATGCATCTGTAAACCAATGGCGAAATCCTTTCGGCCATATAATCAAATGTTTCCAGGTGTTTTTCAACAGTGTATTTTTCAGTAAGAAGTATCGGGTCGTATCTCCAGAGAATCTTGTTTGCACCAATGATATCAGATAATCTCTCCAACGTTTCAATAGATTGATCGATTGTTGGAACCTTTGGTTCTATGTCCTTGCCGTATGCAGTAATCGTGTAGTTGCACAAAATATTGTACTTTTCATCAATGCCATCTATCTGTTTCAGTATAGGTTGGTAGTTCTTGGAGCAGAACAGTAAGCAGTCAACATCTTCAGGATTTAGACTTAACTTGTAAACCTGTTCTCTTGCAAATGGATTTCTTGAATATGCATATCCCTCTTCAAGTCTCTTCAGTAGCCATGGAGTGTAGTAGTTTACTATATCTGTTCTTCCGCCGACATTTATTATCATGGTATCAATACTATTTTTGGTGACGGTGACATTTCTTATTTGTGTTTTTACCGGCGATTCCAATAAATAATTTATGTTCAAGACAACACTTTTATTTCTATACATTCACTAAATAATTTATTTTTTATCTGAATATATGTTAAGATTTTACCGTTTGAACGAAATTTCAAAACTTTAATTACCAAGCGGAATAATATTATTATCTGTAGTGAGAGAAAAGTAGTAGATAACTTCTTGATTATTGGCATAGCAATATCTACACCCGTGCATGCAGGTGTTGTATGCTCCAATATCCCTTCCAAATATGCAGTTGCATTCACGGTTCTTGTATTTTCCTTTAGGCAATTTCAAATTATTTCCAATAGCTTTTTCAATCACCTGCTGAGTCATGCATCCTGATGAGTCGCAGCCGGACTGGTCAAGGAGTGTCCCTTCAAGACATGTTTTTATAAGAATATCATTTTCATGGGCAATACCTGCAAAATTTTCACCTATTATAAGCTGCTCTTCTGTTGTAACTTCATCAACTTCAGGAAAATTCCTTAAAACCTTCTGATACAAGTCAATGAAGCTTATTGTACAGTCATGAGTATATCCTGCCAGTTTAGATGCAATCTCTTCAAACCTGTCAATGTGAAAATCCAAGTCATACTTTTCAGTGATAAAAATCGGGTCATATCTCCAGGCAATTGCATTTGTTCCTACAATTTCTGATATTTCCTTAAATGTTTTGATTACGGATTTATAATTCGGAACATTGACCTCAACATCCCTGCCGTAGGGATTGATTGTCAAAAACCAGTACTGTTTATACTCAGACAGCTCATCCAGGTGTTTAACCAATGGTTTAGGATTTTTAGAGCAGAAGCACATGCAGTCAACGTTTTTTGGAGAAAAAGTATACTTGTAAATCTGGTCATTATAGGGATTT
>SUTL01000080.1 GCA_015062925.1 Methanobrevibacter thaueri | reverse complement strand
CCCCTAATAATTCTTATTTATTAACTGGATCTGGAACTGCAGCAATGGAGGCAGGTATTGCTAACACTGTGGCTTCTGGTGAGAAAATGTTGAATGTTGTTGGTGGTAAATTCGGAGAACGTTTCATGAAAATAGCTAAAACTCATGGAATTGATACTGTTGAGTTAGCTGTTGAATGGGGAACTGCTGTAACCCCTGAAGCTATTAAAGAAGCTCTTGATGCTGACGAAGATATTAAAGCTGTTAGTGTAATTCATAATGAAACTTCTACTGGTGTGGCTGCACCTATTGAAGAAATTGGTAAAGTTATGAGAAATTATGATGCTTTATATATTGTGGATACTGTTTCTTCTCTTGGTGGGGATGAAGTGAATGTTGAGAAGTATGGTATTGATGTTTGTCTTACCGGTTCTCAGAAATGTATTGCTGCACCACCAGGAATGGCTGCTATTACTTTAAGTGATGATGCTTGGGCTCGTGTTGATAAAATTGATAGTAATAGTTTTTATTTAGATATGAAGGCTGTTAGGAAAAGTGGGGATAAAGTACCTCCTGAAACTCCTTATACTCCATCTGTTTCACTTACTTATGCTATGAATGAAGCTTTAAAAATGGTTGTGGAAGAAGGTATTGATAATAGAGTTGCTCGTCACCATAAAGCTGCTAAGGCTAGTGTTGATGCGGTTAAAGCTTTAGGTCTTGAATTATTTGCTGATGAGGCTGTTTCTTCTGCTACTGTTACTGCTGTTAAGATGCCTGAGGGTATTACTGATAGTGATTTCAGAGGAACTACTCGTGATAAGTATGGTGTTGAGTTAGCTGGTGGTCAAGATCATTTGAAAGGCAATATTTTCAGAATTGGTCATATGGGTAATATTTCATATAAAGAGTTAGTTCAGACTTTTGCTGCTATTGGTATGACTTTGAAAGGTTTAGGAGTTGTTGATGAGGCTGGTGCTGGTGTGGCATCTATTGCAGAATCATATTTATGATTCTGTTTTTATTTTTTTTACCACTGAGATGTAATGTATTTTTTCATCATAAGTTATAAGTTAAAAGTTACACTTGAAATACATGTCTAAAAAACACTACTTACAACTTATAACTTAAAAGTTACACTTGAAACATACGTCTAGAAAAAAAAACTAAAATTATATAATAACAAAAAAACAAAAAATATAAGCATAAAATATAGGATGTGTAAAATATGTCAAATAACATAAAAACAACCGTTGAAGAATTACGAAAACTAATCAACGCAGACAATGTGATCGGAACACCAATAGAAACCGAAGACAAAGTCCTAATACCCGTGATGAAAATAGGAGTAGGATTCGGAGTGGGAAACAAAATCCTAGGCGACGATGGAAGCGACGCAGCAGGAGCCGGAGCAGGATTAGAACCAATATCCATGGTAATGATACCTAAAAAAGGATCCGACGCAGAAGGCGTAAGAGTACTCGACCTAAGCAAAGGAAGTGAAACAAACAAAGCAATATCCGACATAGGCCTAATAATAACCGACCTCGTAAAAACATTCCTAGACACACAACAACCACACGAAGAATACGATGAATCCGAATACATAGAACCAGAATTCACAACACAAGACGAATAAAAAAAAAAGAAAAGGACACACTACATGTTAAACATCCTAAAGATGATTATAATAATAATCATCTTACTCATCATAATACTACTCACCACCGGAATAAAAATATCACTACAATACACAAAAAAAGACAGTGAAATAAAAGGATGTTTAAAAATACTAATTCTAAAAAAAATACCCATCTACACCACAAAATTCCCAGATGAAAAAGATAAAGACAAAAACACAGAAAAAAAACATAAAAAACACAACATGAAAAAAATATACCACCTACTAAAACCATGCCTCAAAGACATACTAACATACCTAAAAACAATACTAAAAACAATGAAAATCAAACAAATCGAAAACCACATCATATTCGGAATGGAAAGCTACACAGACACAGGAAAATACATTGGAATAATCTGGGCAATATTATCAATAATAAACTCAATAAACAAAAATATAAAAATAAGTGCAGAACCCACATTCACCGAATCAAAACTAGATGCAAAAGGCAAAAATGAAATCGAAATATACCCACTAAAACTCCTAATACCCACACTAAAACTACTCACAAAAAAACAAATAATAAAACTAATAAAAGGTGTTATAGATGAACGATAACATTATACAAGATATTTTTGAAATAAAAGACAAAACCTACATTGAATTTAAAACACAACACAATTTAACATTCGTCTTTAAAACAAAAATACTAATAATGAAAGATAAAATCCCCACCGCAGAAATAAAACCCCTCGGAATAATCTACAAACAAAACCAGGATTATTACTTCGCACCACTAACACCAGTAGAATCCATAGAAGAAATTGTTAAAGAATATGTTAAAACCCTTAAGGAAGAGGAATAAACTCCTTATCAACAACCACCTCAACAACCAAAGGCCCTGACAAATTTTTATCTAAAAGCAACTCCAAATCATCCAAATTATCAACCCTAACACTATCAATACCATAACTTGAAGCCAATTTAACAAAATCCGGATTATTTAACTCAACCTGATAAGGCATCATACCATAAACCTGCTCCTCCCATTGTCTGATAATGCCAAATTCAGAATTATTCAAAACAAAAATAATAACATCCAAATTATTCTCACGAAGAGTAGCTAATTCCTGAATATTCATTTGAAAATCACCATCACCATTAATAACAATGATTTTCTCATCAGTTGCAATAGCAGCACCAATTGCCGCAGGCAATCCATAACCCATAGGAGCCATAGCTCCTGAAAACAATAATTGTCTTGGTTTTAAAGATTTCTTTAAAAGTACAGTCCATGTAGTATGAGAACCTGCATCTGAAACAATAATATTATCATTAAATTTATCTAAAATTCTTTTAATAGCCGCTTGTGGTTTTAAATCAACATCAAGACCATCAAAATTATAAGAATCATCATATTCAAGAATATCATCAATCCAATTAACAGATTTGAACTTTATCTTTGATAAGAAATCCTCAACTTTAGTGTATACGGGACAGTTTCCGGTTAAAATTCTTTTATTAATATTAACATGAATGAAATTATCTGGAATTTCAGGTAATGTGCGTTCACTTGCTTTAATACCCAAACCAATAACACAATCTGAATTTTCTAATGCATATTTACCTTGTTCAGTTGCACGAACACCACATAAACCTAAATTTAAAGGATTATCCTCAGGAACTATTCCTTTTCCATGAAGAGTTGTTGTAACAGGTATTTTATATTTTTTAACTATTTTTAAAATATTCTTCTCCTCAGATATAGCACCAGCACCCAATATCAATAATGGTTTTTCAGCATTATCAATTAACTCCTGGGCAGAATCAATATTAGATAAATCATCACCAAACAAACAGCATAATAAACTATCTTCAAAATCCTCATCAAGTAAAACATCTTTTGAAAGATTAATATGAATTGGTCCTCTAGGAATATTTTTTAACTCATAAATAGCTGTTTTTAAAGAATATAATGCTCCTTCACCTTTTGAAGGATTAAATGACCTTTGTGTTATATGTTTAAATATTTCATATTGTGGAGTTGACTGGAAATAATCACTACCTCTGTATTCCAGTTCATTATCCCCAGTTAATATTAATATCGGAATATTATCTTTATATGCTGTGGCTAAAGGCATTGTTGAGTTTAATGCACCTGGAGATGCTGTGGTGATGCAAACACCGATTTTTCCAGTTGCCCTTGAATAACCATCTGCAGCATGAGCTGCAGCCTGTTCATGTTTTGTTAGAACATGTTTGATTTTTGATACTGATAATGATTTATATAATGGCATTATCTGTTCACCGGGAACTCCGAAAACATGTGTTACGCCTTCTTTTTCAAGGATTTCAACAAGTTTATCACTTACATTCATTCTTCCACTTCCTGATAAGATCCATTATATTCCCCTGAACCTTCCACAGGGAATACTACTGCTTGAGCTATTCTATCACCGGTTTTAATCTTATAATCATATTCGCCATGATTATATATCATGAACATTAATGTTCCATAAAATCCAGGATCACCCACTGCTGTTTGTACGGATACAAATGATCTTAGAAGTGTTGATCTTGGTAAGTATAACATTGTATATCCTTTTGGGATTTTAATTTTTCTTTTAATACTTGCTAAGTATGCTGTGTGTGGTTTTAATGTGTATATTTCCCCTCCCAATTCTTCAATTTCCGGCAGGTTTTTTTCATTATCTATAAGAGAACCTTCTGTTTTTTGTATATATATTTTATCCAATTCCAAATCTATTCCTGAAGGTTGTATTAAATCTTTAAAATTTGGGAATAATTTGATTAATTCTTTTTCACCTAGCATAAATATCAATTCCTTTTTAATAATTTATATATTATGTTAAGTTAATATATGTTAATGGTGATTCAAAAATGCCTGTTATAACAATTGCTGGAAACGATGGAATTAGTGTTGAGAACAAAAGAGAAATGGTTAAAAAAGTATCTGAAGTTGTTGCTGAAGCTTATGATTTACCTGTTGATGCTATTACTGTTTTAGTGCAAGCATATCCTAAAGAAAGTATTGGTGTGGCTGGTGAATTATTAAGTGATAGGAAATAATTCTCAGTGTTTTTAATTTTTTTTTATTTTTTCATATTTTTCATTATTTTTAACAACCAATTTCATTTCAATTAGTTCATCTAAATTTTTCTGGATTTTTTGTGTGAAGTTTTTTGATTTATATCTGATTAATGATTGGGTTATTTCTTCAAAAGTACCATCTAATGAGTCATAAACTATTTTTTGAAATGGTGTTAAGTTGAACATAGTTTCTAGTGGATTTTGATTGATTTTGATTGTAGTGTTGAACTGTTTTTCAAGGTCAGGTATTTGATTTGTTAATTCTTCAAGATGTGGGTGTGATGCAAGGCCCATTTTGTGTTTTGAGATTTTTGTGAGGAAGTTTTCATGTTCTTTTGTAATATTTATATCTTTTTTGTTTTTGAATGTGTTTAGGACATATATTTTGTCGTTGATGATTTCTATGAGTTTGTAGGTTTTTGTTTCAGAGTCATATTGGATTTGTGTGAATTTAGAAGTGTCCCACATGTTGTCCATTAAAAAGTTTCTGACGAATTGCGCATCTTGGAGATTGTTATAGTATCCAAATATATAGTCATCTTGGGCGATTTGTTTTTTAATTATGTATGTATCGAATATTTTTGTTACGTTTAGTCCGTATTTTGAGTTGTTTGGGTTTCTTGTTTGTTTTTTGATTAGTTTGTTGATTGTTTCTTTTGATGGTTTTTGTTTATATTTGGCTATTAGATGGATTTTTTCATCAATTACTGAGGTTATGATGTAGGTGTTGTTTATTTTGTAGGTTTGTTGTATTTGGTTTAGGTTCCAGTTGTTTTTGATTAGTATATTTCTGATTATTATTGCATCGTTTAGGTTTGTGAATTTCCCGTAGTTTGTTGAGTTTTTATATATTGTATAGGATTTTTTGTTTTTTCGGATGTATTTTTCTTTCATTGTTAATTATTTTTTATCCATGAAATATTTAATTGTTTAGTTTGAATTGATGGTTGATTAAAATGGTAGTTGGCGAATTTATTTTAATTATCTTATTTATTATTTTAGTTAAATGGTATTTGTTGTTTAAGATTATGTTTTTTAATAAAATAATACTATATCTGAAAAAAGAAAAATAGTAGAGTAATTGAAAATCTCTACCTGCTTACCTTAACCTTTTTAATGACAGTATCCTTTTCATAGGTTGCCTGATACTTAATTTTTTTACCAACACCAAGTTTATTTAAAATAGATTTTTTAACAATAACCTTAGCAACACCATTAGCATTAGTTTTAGCCTTAAATTTCTTACCATTGAATTTGAAAACTATACTCTTACCATTCATTCCTTTTAAAAGACTTGCTTTTAAAATCAATTTCCGAGCAGATTTTCTAACCTTAACCTTGGAAAGTTTCACAAGATGATTAATAACTAAACTATTACTAACTTCAAATCCATAATAATCAACAGTTAAAGTATATTTACCTGGAACCACAGATTTAGGTATTTTAAATTGAAGAGTACCATTCTCACCAATATAAGCATCAAATACTTTTTTACCAATAGTAATTTCAACAAATTCATTTTCCTGTGCTAATTTAGCATTAGTACCGTAAATTGTAAGATTATAAGTATCATTTCCCCCATAAATTATTTCCATATCCTGTCCGCCAATTAGTTTTGGTTGAACTTCAAAAACTAGGATTTCATAATAATCCACATAATAAAATCCTTTATCATCCACATATTCAATATATAAATCAACTTCACCATCATTTAACTCTGCAAGTGAAACATTAATTCTCCTGCCATTAACATTAATACTTTCATATAATTCATAATTAGCACTTATATTAACTGTTCCTTTAAAATCATGGATAAAATCTATTATGAGAAATTTATTTTCACCAGCACTCATATTAGATGGCAAAGTGATTTTTGGAAGAATATTGAAAACAATTAATTCTTTTTTCACATCAAAATCGGCACCAGTATAATAAGCAACTAAAAAATAATATCCTACTTTCAAACCAGACAATGAATAACTTGCAAAACCATTTACAAGAGATTGGTTGAATACTGGGCTTGATCCATTCATAATCACCAGATTTCCTTGGGCATTTGGTGCAAGTGTTAAAGATATGTAATTGTTAGATCCACATTCAATGCTTTGTTTTGGATATTGGATGATTCCTGGAATTGTTGTTGGATTTATCACTTCAAATGTGGCGTTTTTTGTTAAATTCCCTCCAGACACTATGATTTCATATTTTCCTTCAGTTAATTGAGAAATATCAACATATCCTTGAGTATTTGATAATTTTCTAAATGTATAAGGAGTATTATTTATTTTAATATTTACATTGTCGATTATATTAGCTGGTAGCGTTATATTAATCATGTTTTGTGATTGTCCTTGAATATATGCTTCTTCTTCAACAGTTATTGTGATGTCAGTTATGATTTTAGGTTTAATTACTGTTATAGTGGCTGTTTTTGTAATTGAAAAAGCAGGTGATGGTCCTTGGAAATTAATTTCAATATTATAGTTTCCAGGTGTTAAATTATCAAGACATAAATAAGGTTCATGATCATCATCTATTAATCCAATTTTTCCCCTACCATCATTTAAAATATAAAAATGATCTTTTTCTGTGTTATATTCTAGTGATGCTGCACTTCCATTAAGTTTAACAGATAATTTTCCAGTAATATCTTCTTCACTGTCTATTTCAACATCTATATAGTTTTCTTCATCATTACCTATTTCAAAAATATCCCCATCATTTAAATTAATTGATATTCCATCCCCATATATTTCCTGATCTGTTATTTCAATTTTATCTATGTTAGTGTTTATATTATCCTGTGTGTTTAGTGGATTGTCGGCGTTATTGATTTCCTGTGCACTGACAGCTCCTATTGTTAAGATAATCCATAATGTTAAACATATTAATATTATTTTTTTATTATTCATGATTAACACTTCCCTTTTTTTATGTGTTGAGAAATATCTTTTAGTATATAATATTATTTTTCAAAAAACAAGTATATAAAATTATATGATTTTTAGAAATATTTTAAAAACAAGCGATAATAAGAATTAAAATAAAATTTTAATTAAACAAAAAATACTAAAAAAATAAAATCATTGATAATTGTATAAAAAAAATTATATGAGGAGATTAGAACTCCCCATTCAAAATATTATTTTTTAACTTTCACAGTACGTTTAACCACAGTTTTACCATAAATAGCCTGATAAGTAACCTTTTTATTAACCTTAAGTTTTTTAGTAACAGATTTTTTAATAGTTATTTTAGCAATACCTTTAGAATTAGTATTTTTATAGAATTTCTTCTTACCGAATTTTAAGGTTATTTTCTTACCAGCAGCAGCTACACCATTGATTTTTAAAGTTACTGAAATACTTACTTTTTTAGATTTTTTAACTTTAACTTTAGGTAATTTCAATGAAACAACATCTGCTTTCTTATTCACTTTAAATGCAACTGATTTAACACTTGGCTCAAATATTTCAGTTGGAGCGAATATTGCAGAAGCAGTGTATGCACCTACTGCAAGATTAGATATTGATATATTACCTGCACCATTTACAACAGCAACAATATAATCCTTAGAGTTTACTTTAACAGTAACATTACCTGAAAATGTTTTATTGGTTGTGATGAATACAACTGCATTTTCCCCTTCAGTAATATTAGCTACATTTATTGTTAAATCCGGATTTATTAGTTTTGCATTAACTTTGAATAATACTTGTTTGGAATCAGGAATGAATTTATCATCACCAGCAAAACTGACAGTGTAATTATAACTACCCACAGCTAAACCAGATAAAACATAACTTCCTTTACCATTAACAATACTGATTACTTTATCAACACCATCAACATTAATAGTAACCGCACCAGTAACATTCTCATTAATAGAAACATTAACAGTAACATTATCACCAACAATAACATCACCAGCACTAACAGCTAAACCAGCATCAGATTTTGGAAGAACTTTAACTGAAACAACTTTACTATCTTCATTGAATTTATCATCACCAGCAAAACTGACAGTATAATTATAACTACCCACAGCTAAACCAGATAAAACATAACTTCCTTTACCATTAACAATACTGATTACTTTATCAACACCATCAACATTAATAGTAACCGCACCAGTAACATTCTCATTAATAGAAA
>SUTL01000079.1 GCA_015062925.1 Methanobrevibacter thaueri | reverse complement strand
ATTCTTGCAAAGGATGTCCAAATATCGAAAACTGCAAACATCAACGATTAGTAATCCATATTTCAGACCTTATTTACGAAATGACTGAAAAATTCTTGAATAAAAGATATAAAATTCATTATAAAGCACGTTTTTCAAGAAGTGAAGGCATTAACGGTTTTTTAAAAGGTGATAATGGAGTTTTAAAATTAATCGGAACTACTGAAAATGCAGTAAACAACGAGATCCAACTAAGAAACACCATTTACAACCTTACAAGATTAATTAATCTAAAAGACACAGCATATTGAGCGAAGAATGCAATAAGTAACTCAATAATCCATCATAAAGATAGACTGTACGCCGTATCAAAAACAACAAGTTCTTCATAAAACTACAGAAATTTACAAAAAACCTGATGCTCAAATAATTTTTTGCAATTCAAATTAAATAAAAATTACGATTTCACATTCAAAAAATCATCAAAAATATATAAAAAACAACAATTTACAGGCTCAAAATAAGAAATTAAGAGTATTTTACTATGAAAATTAGAAAAATAAGAAAAACTAACAATAATCCAAATTATTGACAAACCCCTTAAATATATCAAATTTATACATATTATTTCTTTATTATTTTTAATTCTAATTTTTCTATTTCAGTATCTAGTATCCACTCTAATGTATCACCAGATTTAATGTCCAATGCTTTTACATATGTTTTAGGTATTGTTGTAATGAGAGAAATCTTACCTTGATTTCTAACTTTTGTTTCTTCATTAATTTTCATAATATATTATTATTTTTTTATATTAAATAACATTTTTGATTTATTTTAATAATTAAAAAAGTAACATTTAAATATCATTGGGTAGATATTATATATTATGTAATGCATAATATAATATTGTATTTTTATAGATGTGATAAATTATGAAAGTAATAGAATTATGTGCAGGTGCTGGTGGATTAGCGCTTGGATTTGAAAAAGCAGGTTTGGAGCATGAATTACTTGTTGAAATAGACAAAGATTGTGTTGCAACATTACATAAAAATAGGCCTGATTGGAATGTGCTTCATGCAGATATAAAAGAAGTTGATTTTACTAAATATCATCCAGATATAGTTGTGGCAGGATTACCTTGTCAACCATTTTCTTATGCTGGTAAAAAATTAGGCTTTGACGATACTAGAGGAACATTGTTCTTTGATTATGCACGATGTCTTAAAGAAACTAATCCAAAAATGTGTATAATTGAAAATGTAGAAGGATTAGTCAGACATGATAAAGGACGTACTATGGAAACAATAGTGAATGTATTGGAAAATGAATTAGGTTATGATGTTGAATTTAAAGTATTAAATGCCGTAGATTATGGTGTAGCTCAAAAAAGAAAAAGAATGTTTCTTGTAGGTACAAAAAAAGGAATAATCTTTAACTATCCAAAAAAAATCAAAGGCAATCCTGTGCTTCGTGATGCACTTAAAGATGTTCCTGAATCTGAAGGAACAGAATATTCCGATAAGAAAAAAGAAGTGTTAGAATTAGTCCCTCCAGGTGGTTGTTGGGTTGATCTTCCAGAAGATATTCAAAAAGAATATATGGGTAAAAGTTTTTATTCAGGTGGTGGAAAACGTGGAATGGCAAGAAGAATTTCATGGGATGAACCATGTTTAACCTTAACAACATCACCATGTCAAAAACAAACTGAAAGATGTCATCCTGATGAAGTTAGACCATTTACTGTAAGAGAATATGCAAGAATACAATCATTTCCAGATGATTGGGAGTTTGAAGGAGGAATAACATCTAAATATAAACAAATTGGAAATGCCGTGCCAGTTAAAGTTGCTGAGGCAGTTGGACGTGAAGTTATTAAAGCATTAAATGGTGATAATAAAATACAAGAAGGTCAAACAAAATTAGTTTGAACTTCTAAATATGTATGTTTTATATTCATTAAATGTTTTTTCGTCATCCTCTGTTAATTCGTAAGATTTTCCTTTTAGTTCAACAATTGCTTTGGGGATAGCATCCATTGTTTTTTCAAGTGCTTTTGGATCACCAGTTACTAATTCATATAATTTATCTCCACTTATTCTTCTAATTCTTTCATCTTTTCTATTTTGATATGCCCAAACTCGGTTCTCGGATTTATAATCTTTATTAATTACATATGCCCAGTATGCAGTTGCATTAGGGTATTTTTCAATTACTTTTTCAAGTTTTTCACGACAAGTTTTTGTAGAAGATGAATTCATAGTATTGTACTTATTTTTTAATTCAACAAAGACAGTATTATCAGCTTTTTTAAGATCAATTTCAGTTTCATCACCTACACCTAAATCTACCCATCCATCAATTTTACCTAAAAGTTCTTGGTGAAATTCCCCAATTTTATTATTTATTGTTTTATCTTGTTGTCGAGTTAATTCAAATTTACTCCATTCTTCAAAACTTATCTGATTAACAGAAACATCAAATATTGTTTTAAATCCGTCAATTGTATTTTTGCTTTCTTCTAATATTGTTGTTGGTGTTGTTTCATTTGGAAATTGGTATGAATCTACAACTTTTTTAACACATTCAAGAAAATCTTCATCGGAAATAAAATCTAAATATTTATTCATTTTATCACTCTAAAATAAATATTGTTATTGGTTTATTTTATTTTGTTTTTTGTTTAAATAGTTTTATAAATTTATTTATATCCTTGTTTTCTAACAAATTCAAAATTTGAAATATTCATTATGCTATGTTTATATTACTAATTTATTATAAAAAGTTATATTAAATGAAAAATATATAATTATATAAACATGGGTATATGTTGTGTGAATATTTATGAATTTTGAATTAGTTGATAATGATGAGTATTTACTCAAATTACGGAAATATTTTTCTTTTTATTTAAGGGGTAAAATGGAATATCAACATTTACATCCTAAAACTAGGCAACCTCTTTTTAATTCCCAAATTCATTTTCATAATTTAGAAGTGGATAATTCAATTTATTTTTTCAAGAATAATGGATTTACTTATTTTGGTTTAGGAAGTGAAATCAATGATTTCATTAGTTTAAATGCTAATACTAAATTATCTACTCATTTGAATTATAATATTAAGGTTAAAAATGCAATATATTTTGCAAAAGATGAATTAAACAAAATATTTTTAATAATGCCCATTGATTGTGAATCATTGTCAGATAAGGAAATATTTTCTCTGAAAATTAAAAATGAAATTATTGTAATTGATAATGTAGAATATATTAATTTTGGTGAATTAAAAAAAGGCATTCATATACTAAGAAATATTCGTAATTTCATGAAACATATTACTGTTGATTCACAATATACATCTTTTTTAAAAATAGTTAGAGTTAAAATATTATATAAATTTTCAAAAGATCCTAAATTTTGCCCATCATGTGATAATCTGATAGCTAAAAGCTATGAAAACAATGATATAATGAAAAATCTTGTGGGTAATAATCCTAAAATTTGTGCGAATTGTTATTCAATAAAATTAACGGATTATTTTTTGTCTAATGTGACAGATATTTTTTTAAACAAGTATTATCTTGAAATATTGGCAGAAAATAATTCAGATATAAAATTTTATTTTAATCTTTTTGATAAATATAATATGTTTGATGAAAAGGGTTTATTACATAAAACTTCAAATAAAACTTCATTCGTTCCACATAAATTTCAGCTAAATTCTCATTTTTTAAAAACAATACAATCCTATATTAATTTAATTAATAAAAAGACAATGTTTTATGATGGTGATAAATTATCGGATTTTGAATCCACTCTTTTAAAAAATAATTTATCTTATAATGATGGGATTGAAATAAAAAAGGAATTGGAATATTATGTTTTATCTGGTAAAATTAAATTAATGAGCAATAAAACTCGTAAAAACATTAATAAAAAGTTTAAAAAACTTATTGAAAGGAAAATAAAATATAAAAAAAAGGGAATGCATATTTTTGAGATAATTCAAAGATTAAATAGGTTAACATTGAATTCTAAAGGGGAATTAAATGAAAGTTTTATTAATTATGTAAATTCTTTTGATTTGGATGAAACGGTATGTTGGAAGATTAGAGGTGAACTGGTAGAGGGAATAAAAAATAAAATTATTGAAAAACATCATTTTCCAAATATATTTTATAAAACATGTAATGAGGTTATTCAAGAAGAATTAAATAAAATATATACGCGAAAAGACTGTTATTGTGTTAATAATTCAGTATATTTAAAAACTATATTAAATCAAAAAGAGATGCAGGATTTTGTTAAAAATTTAAATTTAATTAATGATTCATTTGAATTAAATAATTTTAATCTTATTAATTTGAATAATAACTTTTTTAAAATTATTCTAGACTTTAAAGTTACTAAAATGGATAAAATAGATGATTTTTTAAATAAATTTGGATTTAATAAAAAATTATTATATTTGAATGATGGGGGGATTTAATATTACAACAAAGGGTAAATTTTTCTACAAATTAGATTCTGAAGATTCATATAAAGTTGTTTTGGAATCTATTCTTGATAAAAATGATTTATTTTTAGATATTGTTGAATTGTTAGATGATTATTCAGAATTTATTTCTAAAATCATCATTCATAAATCTTTAGACGAATATTATGAATCACAAATTCAAATTAATGTTTCAAAATCTAAAATGGAGTCATTAGCTAAAAATATTATAAATTTAAATTATAATGAGTTGAGTGAGGTTAATTAGATGTTTGACCGTGAATTAAGAAAAGAAATGATAATGGGAGTTATTGATGAGATGAGAGGGCCTCGTTTTAACATTAATGAGGTTGTTAAATATAATCCTGCAACTGAATATCTTGTGGGTACTGTGATTCCAATGGATTGGAAACCTCCAGTTAAAGATAAAAGAACTATGGATGACTTAGGTTCTGAAAATATTAATGATATTGATTATGTTGGCTTTGATGATTCAAATTCTGGAATGGATAATGTTTTGGGAAATAATTCTCCAATTTTAAACCCAAACTCTCAAATTAGATCATTTGGTCTTTCGTTTATGGTAAATTCTCAAGAAGATATCTTCTTGGACATTTGTGTTACTTGGGGAAGATATTTTAAGGACAATGATTCAGAAGAAGGATTTTCATTAAATGGTATTTTGAGTAAAAGACAATCTGACGATAAAATGTGGAAAAGGGAATCGTTCGGTGAAGTACGCAAGGTTAATGTAGATAATTCATTTAAAAAGGGTAATAAAATACCAGTTTATGAATCTGATGATGGATCAATTAATTTATTTATTAAACGTCAGGAATTAAATGAAAATAAATCTCATATCTCAATTTATTTAATAAACAATTTGATTGTAACAACTAACAAGAAAAAATCTCGTCCAGAAGCACAAGATTGTCTGTTCCAACCATCAATTAGAGTAAATTTAAAAGATTCAAAAAAACTCGTAGGTATGGATACTTTTGCAGAGTCTAGTGATGAAATGGACTTTTTGTATTTGAATAAGCCAGTTTTAGCTACTGGGCATTTATGTTCTGTGATTTGGAATGAAATTGATTATTATGGTGAATTTAAAGATCTTAAAAATTTAATTTGGCCAGATGAGTCTGCTATTAATAATTCTCAAGATTTTACTAAACCAACAATTAGGACTGAATTTTTACCTTTATATCCTATTAATTTACCTAAGTTTGATATAAACGAGAATAATTTAGAATTACGTGCTAATAAATTAGCATATTTAACACAAAAAGAATTATATGATAATTTATTAAAATTACATGATTCTTATTCAGAGTGGATAAATAAAAATGTTTCTAAAAGGAAATCTCTGCCAGAGAAATATCTTAAAATTTCAAAAGATATAATTGATAATGAAAAAGAGGCATTAGCTCGTATTAAGGAAGGTATTGAATTAATTAAGTCAGAGGAATTAGTTTATTTGGCTTTTTGTTTTGCAAATAAAACTATTAATCTCCAAGATGAATGGAAACGAGGAATCAACACTGGGGAGGATGTGGATTTAAGTGATGAATGTGATGAGGATGCTTTTAAATGGAGAGCATTCCAATTAGCTTTTATTTTAATTAATCTTGAATCAATATGGTGTGAGGATTCAAAAAATAAATCAGTTCTTGATTTGTTGTGGATTCCTACTGGGGGAGGTAAAACCGAAGCATATTTGGGTATAATGGCATTTACTATGGCATTAAGAAGGTTAAAAGCTAAATGTGGTTTAATTAAAGAAAAAACTGGTGCTGGAGTTTCAATAATATCTAGATATACTTTAAGATTGCTCACTGTTCAACAATTTAGAAGAACTCTTAGAATGGTTACTGCTGCAGAATATTTGAGAGTTTATAAGTCTCATGGCAAATTTGGTTGGAGAAATTCAAATGCAATTTCAGAAGATTGGATTTATGGTTCTGTAAGATTTTCTGTTGGTATGTGGGTAGGAGGTTCTGTTACTCCGTTACATTTAAATAAAAAGGACGTTGGGGCTATTGACATATTGAAATCTGAAGGTTCTGAAGGTTATGGAAATCCTGCTCAAGTTATGAAATGTCCAGTTTGTGGTTCATGGTTAGCTATTCCGGATGAAGGGTTAACAGATATTAAAAATCATGTCCATATTGTTGTTTACAGTAAGAATTGTAGTAAAGATGAGATTCAGAAGAATATGGATGAAATTCGAGAAAATTTTATTGGGAAGATTAAAGTCACTGACAAAACTAATAAGAAGGGTTATTTTACTATTTCAGTACGTTTTAATCGTAAAGTTCAATATGACGAATATGAAGATTTAATTGACTATATTTATGATTGTTATGAACCCGTTTCATTAAATAAAATGTCTCCAGGTTATATTAAAAGTCAAGGAAAAGTTGGGGGACGTCAAAGACCTGAAACTGATTATGAAATATGGTGTACAAATCCGAAATGTTCATTAAATCATGATTGGAAAGAAGGAGTTCCATTATCAAGTAATGATGTAGAATTTCCGGATGGAAATTATTTAAGGGTATTGGAAAGTCCTTTTAAAAACAATTCTAAAATACCAATTCCTGCTTATTTGGTTGATGAGCATGTTTATTATAGATGCCCTACAGTAATTGTGAGCACTGCCGATAAAATAGCCAGATTTGCATTTGAACCAAGAGCAGGATCAATATTCGGCGTAGTTAATAAATATCATAAATATTATGGTTATTATCGTAATGAATTATTACCTGAAAATCATTCTGGACGTGTTAAAGATGATTTTGTTGAAATTAAATCATTGCTTCCGCCTGATTTAATTATTCAAGATGAACTGCATTTGATGAATGGTCCATTGGGCAGTCTTTTTGGACTTTATGAAAATATGGTTAATGCAATTATTGAAAAGCAAGGGGGTAATCCAAAATACATTGCTTCTACTGCAACTATTAATAATGCTGAAAAACAAGTAAAATTGTTATTTTCCAAAAAAGTATCTCAATTTCCACCATATGGATTAGATATTTCAGATAGTTTCTTTGTTAAAGATTTTTTTAATGAAAATGACAATATGTGGGATGAAAACAATCGAGGTAGGGTTTATATGGGTCTTTATTCATCCGGATTCGGACATTTTACTCATCAAATTAGATTATACTCTAGATTACTAAGTGTTGCTAATGATAATTTGGATAATGATAAACTCAAGTATTATTGGACTATCGTAGGATATTATAATGCAATTAAAGAGTTAGGTAGTGGTGTTGCATTATATAAAGACGATATTTTATCCAGACTTAAAAATATTTCTTATGATCCATTTACTAGGAAATTAAAACCTGAAGATGATAATTTAGAGTTGTCAAGCCGTATTGATTCAACCAATTTACCAATTATTTTAGATGAATTAGAACGAGATGGGGATAATAAACCTCCAAATTATAATGCTATTTTCACTACTTCTATGTTTGGTACAGGCGTAGATATTTCTCATTTATCAATTATGATTATGAATGCACAACCTAAAACAACTGGTGATTATATACAAGCTACAGGACGTATTGGTCGTAATCATGGTGGTTTAATTATAGATTTATTAAGATCAGGTCGTCCAAGAGATTTAAATCATTATGAATTATTTTCATCATACCATTCTAGAATTAATAGGGAAGTGGAACCAATATCTGTTTCTCCATTTTCAGAGGGGTGTTTGTTGAGAGGTTTAGGACCATCATTAGTTTCATTTTTAAGGAATGTTGGTGATACTGAATTTAATTTAGATGAGAATCCTGAGAATATTAGTTTAAATGGTTCTAATAAATATATTGAATTATTTAAAGAAAGTACTGCGAAAAGATTAGGTAATATGAAATTTTCTGAAAAAGAAATTCAGAATATTTTAACAAAAATTGATGAGGGAATATCTGACTGGAAAAAACTAGTTAAGGAGATGGATGACGGAGGTAATATATTAGAATATTATGAAAAATTTAGTAAATATTCTGCACCGTCAAAAAATGTTGTTTTAGGCGATTCAGCACATGATAAAATTGAGGGATTGGATGTTGTATATAAAAATGCTCCGATGTCTCTTAGAGATATTGAAGACACATTGGAATTCTGGGTGTAAACATGGTTAGAGATATACAGGAAATTAGAGAATCACAATTTGTTTTAATGTATGGTCCAGGGGCTCTTATAGAAAGTAAAAATGGGACTAGATTAATTCCAGAAATAGATCATTGCCTTGGTTCTAAAAGATATAATGCTGATTTTCTAAAGAAAAATGAGTTTGACAATGAAATTAGGATGAGTAGTGTTATTAAGAGTATAACTGATGAAAGTAAAATTCATTTATTTTCAATGCCTTCTAATTCCAGTCAAAATATTGAAAAAGGAAATGGAAGTTATTATACATATGTTTTTCCTACTTGGAAAATATGTAATGATAAACATGATGGTATTGGAACTATATTATATGATTCTTTGCATTCAAAGAATAATATGTGTCCTATATGTGGAG
>SUTL01000002.1 GCA_015062925.1 Methanobrevibacter thaueri | reverse complement strand
CATCCAAATCAGCTGCAACAACATCGAATGAAACAGTATCATTGCTGCTTGGCAAGTATTTATAATCACCAGCATAAGTTACATTTACCAAGTAGTTTCCAACATCAAGACCACTGGCGTTGAATTTTCCTTCACCGTTCACAATGGCAACAGTGTAGTTCTTACCTGCAACATTGAGAACAACATAATCATTTATGGAAGGATTCATAGTAACCGCAATAGTTGCAACACCACCATAAGTCACAGGACTAACAACACTTACACCGATTGAAGTATTGATTCTATTTACTTCAAATTCTTTTTGAGCAGATACTTTAGAGTTATACTTATCATTACCTGCAAATGTGGCAACGACTTTAATTGTAGCATTGTTAACAGGAGTGTATTCATAAGTGGCTTTATTATCATTTGAAACATGTACTGTGTAGCTTGCACCGTTGATTGTGAATATCACATCACCAGTTACACTTGCATTTAAGTTGGCTGTGAATGTTACAGGACTGCCCACAACAATGGTTGCAGGATCAGTAGTGTCATTAACGCTAATTGTTAAATTATTTTTAACAACTTTGAATGAAACAGATGTAGTGAAACCAGTGTAATTTTCATCACCATCTAAAACGGCAGTGATAGTGTAGTTGCCTTCAGCTAAACTATGACTAAAGTCATGAATAGTCGGATTAGAATTGTATGTTCTGACATAATTACCGTTAATGTAAATATTAAGGTTTCCAGTAGAGTTAATCACATTAAATTTAATGTCTATATCTTCACCAACCACATAGATTGCTTTTGCACCATCAATAAAGATAAGTGAATTGTTTGGAAAGACATGGAATTTAACAAGAGCGGAAGTTACATTATTGTTATAATCATCACCTGTAAAGAATTCGACTATAGCGTTATGAATGCCTCCAGACAATTTGGATAAATTGACATTGGCAATACCATTCTCTACGGTTCCAATAAATGTCTTTTTACCTACAGTGATATTTACTGTACCATTTGCATTATTTCCAATGACAATGTTGGCAACAGCATCTTTAGGATAAGTTACATCATCAATAGTTACATTAATGGAAGGAGTGACTCTGGTCACATTGAAGTTTACAGTTACTGATTTAGTGTTATAGTTATTATCGCCATAGAATGTTACGTTTGCAGTGTATGTGCCTGCTTTGAATTGGCCGATGTTGATTAATGAGATTACAGTATCGTTGTATCTGATATCACCAGATACGTTAACTGATACGTTACCTGTGAAGTCACTAGGAACAGCAATAACAATTCCACCATCCTCTTTGACTGTTACATTCAATCCAATAGCACTTGCATCCAAATCAGCTGCAACAACATCGAATGAAACAGTATCATTGCTGCTTGGCAAGTATTTATAATCACCAGCATAAGTTACATTTACCAAGTAGTTTCCAACATCAAGACCAGTAGCATTGAATTTGCCTTCACCGTTCACAATGGCAACAGTGTAGTTCTTACCTGCAACATTGAGAACAACATAATCATTTATGGAAGGATTCATAGTAACCGTAATAGTTGCAACACCACCATAAGTCACAGGACTAACAACACCCACGTCAATTGAAGTAACAATCTTATTGACTTTCAAGGTTACCTGATTGGATGTGCTGTTAACATATTTTTTATCATCACCTGTAAATACTGCATTGATAATGTAAGCGCCATTTGCCAAACCGCTTAAGGTGAAATCGCCTTTACCGTTGACAAGACCGACAGTGTGATTTGATCCGTTGACTTTAACAGTAACAATGGCATTAATACTCTGATTTAAAATAATTCCGATAGTAGCATTATCACCGACATTTATTGTAGCATTATCTATAGTAATAGATAATGAAGTAAGTATACTATTCACTAATAATGTTTTATGTTCAGAAGTGTTGGACTCATATTTATCATTACCATCAAATTCTGCATAAATATCATAAGTAGCATTGGCCCGATTAGTAACGTAGATTCCTCCTTCACCACCAACAATAGCAACATTATAACTTTTAGTATCGCCAGGAGCATCAATATGTAACAACACAACTCCATTGATGTCTGAATTCATAGTAACTTTAACATAAACATCATCATCCGCAATAATAGGAGAATTAAATTCAATAGTAATAGGGGTTGTGAGTTTATTTACTTTAATTGTTTGAGTGTCGTTAATGCTTGAAAGGTATTGATTATCACCAATGTAAGTCACATTTACTTTGTATGTATTGTTTTTAAGGCCTGCAATTTTAATGAATCCTTCACCACCAGTCAAGTTGATTGTGTAATTGTTTCCACCAATGTTTACAATTACATAACCAGTAGCATTAGCAGGAACTTTTACTCTAACAGTAGCATTTTCTCCTACATTAATTGTTGGAGTAACAGTCACATTAACTTGTGAGCTGCGTTTGTTTACTGTGAAGTTAGCGGTAGTTGAGTTGAATAGATATTTATCGTTTCCAGCGTAACTTGCAACAACAGTCTTATTACCATAAGTTACTGAATCAATGTAGAATTTAGCAATACCATCAGCAGTTGTATTAGAAATAACTTCACCATTAATTTCAAGAGATACAACCTCACCATCAATATCACTAGGCAAGGTTACAGTAACTTCAACAGCATCTCCAACTTTAATGTTATCCCCATTAGTTACAGTAATATCAATTGAAGGATCTACTTTAGATACCCAGTAAGTAGTGTATACAGTTTGATTAGCATACTTAGCATCAGTTAAAGTAGCATTTACAACATATCTGCCTGAAAGGGTTTTGTTGAGTTGTACTGTTGCAACACCATCAACAATAGTTGAATTGACTTCAGTTCCGTTTACCCAAACGGTAACATTTCCAGTAGCATCTTTAGGAACATGGACTGTAATAGTTGTATTTTCACCAACATGCACATCTACTGCAGTTACATTCATTTCATAATTTTGAACTTTAATTACTTCTAAGCCATTTATAAGAGTTTCAACTCTAGCAGTGTAGTTAGCATCACCAGCGTAGTTAGCAACAATGTTATAGTTACCTACAAGCAATTTGTCAACAGTGAATGTAGCCACTCCACCAATAATTTCAGAAGTGTAATTCTTATTGTTGACTGTGATATTTAAACTATCTGAAGCGTCAACATTGATTATGACTCTAACAACAGCAGATGTATTAGCATCAACAGTGACTCCCTCAATTACAATACCTGGAATTGCTATGGATACAGTGAATTTCTTATCAGCATTACCAGCAGCGTATTTGTCATCACCTTTGTATGATACGTAAACTGTGTAGTTTCCAACACCTAAAATACCGGCATTGAATGTGACTTTACCATTTACAAGAGTGAATTCTCCTTTATCAGTATCATTAATCTTAATAGTAATATTTCCGGTTGCATTAGGAACTGTCACGTTAATAACAGTTTCAGTTCCATAAGCTACATTGTTAACATCAATGTTAATTACAGGAACAACCTTGTTCATTTCAAATGTTTCAGTATTATTATCGCTTGACAAGTACTGATCATCACCTAAGTAGGTTGCATGCACATAGTATGTGCCGTTTCCAAGACCTGTTATGTTGAGTGAACCTGCACCAGTACTGTTTAAAGCAATAGTGTAAACTGTACCGTTAACATCAACAGCCACATAACCGGTAGCATTGGTTTGCACTTGAACTGTAATTGTAGCATTTTCACCAACACTAGCGCCGGTAGCAGTCACATTAACCTGTGAGCTGCGTTTATTGACTGTGAAATTTGCAATTGTTGAGTTGTAATAATATTTGTCATCACCGGCATATGCTGCAACAACAGTCTTATTACCGAATGTTATTGATGGGATGTAGAATGTTGCATTGCCGTTGACTGATTTGTTGGTGAATTCCATACCGTTAATATCAAGAGTAATATTCTTAATTACATCAGCAGGAACACTTACAACCAATTTAACAGTGTCACCGACATAAATGTCTGTCTGATTGACAACAGTAATGTTGATTGTTGGGTATGTTTTGCTTACAGTGAATAATGATGTGAAGTTCTTATGGTCAAATTCTGTATCATTTACAGTTGCAGTTACTTTGTAAAGTCCTGCTTTAAGACCGGTTACATTGAATTTGACAACAGTTCCAGAGAATGAATGATTTCTGTATTTTGTTCCATTTACCCAAATGACAACATCGTTAACATGTTTAGGAACAGTAACTGAGATGATTTCATCCTCACCTACTGTAATATTCATTCCGGTTATATTAAGTCCATAGGTAGTGACTTTACTTGTAGTAAAATCGCTTTCAAATTTGTCATAAGTGAAATTATCATTTCCACCATATTCCACAATGAAGTGATATGATTGATATTTGTCAAGAGTATCCGGAGTTTTAAAGCGTATTCCTCCATCAGAAGGAATAACATCAGTGTAGTTGAATTTAACATTATTCTTATCAACAATAGTAATGTTTACTTTTTCACCAGCAGTTTCGTTATTGATGGAAATCTCCAGTATAGCATTTTCATAAACAACACCTGAAACTGTTAAAATATATAAGTCAGGAACTGCCTTTTTGACTTCGAATGCAGCAGATTCTGTATCGTTAATGTTATATGCATCATTTCCGTTGTATACCACACTGACTGTGTAGTTTCCAGCACCTAATTTAGGCAATTCAAATACTGCTTTGCCGTCAACAATTCTTTTGGTAATTGTTGTTTGGGCAGTGTTATTGAGTTTGATAGTAATGTTTCCGCTGACACCTGCATCTACAGTGACTGTAATGTTTGCCTTTTCAAGGTAAGTGCTGTTTCCACCGACAATTTTAATGGTAGTATTTAATTTGGATACTGTGAATCTGGTATCATTGGTACTTGAGAGGTACTTGCGGTTTTCAAGGTATGTTACGTTCACATTGTATGTTCCGTTTCCAAGTCCGGTTACATTGATGGAACCTTTGCCTCCAACAATGTTTACAGTGTAATTTGTATTATTTATGGAGATTATAGCAATTCCATCTATATCACTTGGTCCAGTTACATTGATTTCTACCTGTCCACCAACATAAGTTGAAAATGCGTTAACTTTAACGGTAGAGTTATGTTTTATTACATTGAATACTTTTGAGTCAAAGCCAGCATAATAGTAATCGGTTCCGTTGGACCTTGCAATGATTTCATACTCGCCAGCTTTTGCAGCATCGAATGTGTATACTCCATTGGTTGCATTGTATACAACACCGTTAATGGTTACGACAACAGGAGTTGAGTTGGTTACATTGAATGTTAATTTGCCGTCAACAAGGACAGTAGAATTAGCATTGATTATTACTGTAGCGTTCTGTTTAGCGGTTACATTGAACTCATTTGCGGTTTTTCCAACGGTTGCATTATATTTTTCATTTTCAAGGTAGTATGCTGTAGCGTTGTATACGCCGGCAGGCAATGCAACAGTCAATACAGCTTTACCGCCGTTGATTGCAACAGTGTAGTTGTATCCGTTAACTTCAATTATTACGCTGCCGAACTCTTTACCGGCCATGGTAACTGTGATTGTTGTGTTTTTGCCGACAACAGTAGTGGCTGGATCAGCAACAACATCCACAATTCCGGATTCATGTTTGTATACAACTATCACATCTGAAGCGTTGGTTGCAGCGAAGTAGTAATCGTTTTCACCAATTTCAGCAGTAATAGTGTAGTTGCCTGCAACGGTAGCGTTATAGTGGTACTTGCCGTCAGCACCAACATGCACTTCAACGCCATTGACTTTAACCACTAAATCAGTAGCATTGCTTGTAGTATTTACAGTGAATGTAATGTTATTGTCAATTTCAACAGTCAAGTCTTCAACAGTGATGTTGAGTTCAGGAGCTGTCTTATTATAAACTTCAAACTCAGCACTTACATTAGTGCAGGAAACATGCTGATCATCTCCGAGATAGTATGCTGTAGCATTGTATTTTCCGACAGGAAGTTCAATAACCAATGTAGCCACACCGCTTGAATTAATGCCGACAGTGTAGTTGTATCCGTTGACTTCAATTGTAACTTTTCCGGAAGTTACGTTGACCATTGTTACTGTTATTGTAGTGTTCTTGCCAACAACAACACTAGGAGTTGTATCAACAGTCAAGTCAGTGGTTATTAAATCAACAATAAAGTTTTTCATTGCATATGCCTCTGTGTGGTTGCCGTCACCGTTATAGACAGCAACAACAAAGTTGTTTCCGAATGTTAAGTTGTTTGGCAATGTAGCATTGCCGTTTACTAAATCAATTGTGTAATCTCTGCCGTTTATGTGGAATGTCACATTACCTGTTACATTTCCGCTTACACTTGCAATTACATCATTGCCCACTCTAGTTAAATTGACAGTAGGATTTGCTTTAACGATTTGTACAGAGAATTTTTGTACTAATGCTGAGTAATTTGCATCTCCGGTATAGTTTGCAGAAGCCATGTAGAAACCTGCAGGAAGATCGTTCACTGTCAATGTTGCATGACCGTTTGTGATATTTACAACATAATGATTATCACCAATCATTACGGTTAAGTTTTTGAGCGCAACATTGTTTGGAAGCTCAATATTGATTGTTGTATTTTCACCGTATGGACGTTCTGTTTTTGTTATGTTCATTTTCCAGGTTTTAGTTGGAGTTACATTAAATCCAACTTCAGTGGAGTTTTTAGCAGCGTAAAATGCTCCACCATTGTATGTTACATTTACAAAGTGTTCTCCACCAGCCAAACCGCTGATATTGTTCAGTTCAGCAGTACCTTCATCAATATCCACGGTTCCAACATCAACGCCGTCAACAAATATTGTTACATTACCTTTAGCCCATGAAGGAACTTTTACACGAACAGTTGCGTTTTGGCCATAAGTGATGTCATCAACTTTGACAGTGACATTAAAGTCACTGGTTGGACCAACTGTGAAATTGATGTATGTGTCATTTCCATTGAAGTGAATATCCCCCTCATAGACAACATGAACATTCTTATATTCATGACTGAACAGGTTAGGGATTTCCAATTGAGCGGTACCGTTAACAACTTCGACATCATATCTCTGAGTAACCATTGTGCCGTCAGCCATAGGAACTTCCATAACGATGTGAACGTTTCCTTGAGCAAGTTCGTCTAGAGTTATGTTGATTATTTCATCCTGCATGAATACAATGTCTGTTCCGTTTGCAGAGATTGTTGTATTTCTCTTGAATACTGTAAAGTCAGTATAGTTCATTGCAAATTCATAATAATCATCTCCAACGTAAACAACACTCATGGAATAGTTGCCAGGATTATAATGTACGTCAAACGGAATGTACATTATGTCATCTTTCATTGTGTAATTTGTATGTCCGTTGGTGTAGTTACCATCCTCTTTATGCCATTCAAACCTTTCATTTCTACCGTTCATGGAAACCAATATTGTTCCGTTACCTGTAGTGTTTATAATTGCCATAGCAGGATAGCCCCAGACATGGTCATTTACAAGAATGGTAATCAGAGTAAGACGTTTTTTAATATCGAATTCAGTTGAATTTTCAACGAATTTGTGAACGTCATCTTCTGGATAGTATGCAGTTACTTTGTAGTGTCCGAAAGAAAGGTTATTCAACATATGGGTTGCATTAGCAATGGTCCATGAGTATAAGAATTCACCATTCTTACCATAATTTGCGGATAAATTAGCCAGATACTCCTTATCCCCAAATTTAAATACCAGTTGATTTGCAAGAGTGAAGTTGCTTCTGGCTTTTGGAGTTAATTTAGCAGTGATTGTAATACTGTCTTTAGTTAAGTCACTGTGTTCTAATGTTAATTCTAAAGGCATTTTAACGTTTACAGTACCATTGTGAGGAGTGTCAAGCTTTAAGCCAGAATCATGAGGTGCAAGATGGAAAGCACCTTGATAATAAGCATTATCAACATGAACCCTGTTGTATTTCAATGTATAATTTTTTGCGCCTGCTTCTTGATGCACGTCGTTGGTTGCATATAATGTCTCTACAGAGATGATATGGTTCTTTTCAGTGTCATCTAAAATTTCAGCCCAGAATGTGAACTCATCCATCCAGGTAATGTTATATGTATTGTTCTCCTTACCCATCATGTATGAATATGTTTTAGTCCATATGGTGCCGTTATTGAATATTACATAAGCAAAGTCATTTCCTTCAAGCCATAAGTCACCGTCATTCCATACAGAGTAAAATACAGGATTGGTTTTTTCATTATACTCGTCTACAAGATATTTCAAGTCCCTGTTTGAATTGTCACCGGTTATGTTGTTGTTTGTAATGTTTGCTGAAGCATTGTGATAAATCCATATAGCATTTTCACCATTGAATTTGGAGTTGCTAATGGTTGAATTACCTGCATGAATATATATTGCACCAGCTTTAACTTCAGATGCACTGTATTTGTCAAATACGGAATTGTCAACAGTTACATTACCGTTGATGTAGATTGCACCACCGTTACCCCATGGAGTTGAGGTATTGTTGAAGTTGGAATTGTTGATGAGAGCATTGGTATTGTTTAGGAAAATTGATCCTCCATTATAAGCTGCCCCACTATCAGTGAAGTTGCTTGAATCGATTGTGATATTGGTTGAATTGAACCATGCAATAGAACCACCCTCATTAAGGGCAAATATTCCTTTAAATGTCACATTGTTAATGACTGAATCATTACAGTTTATGGCAGTTATTGCACCCCATGCGTGAGATTCTATTTCCTCAAATTTAGTGTTGGAAATGTTGATGTTGTTAGAATTCTCCCAATAGATTGCTCCACCGTCACCATAGGAGTATCCGTTAGGAGCCACATAACCTGCACCTACATCGTGATAGAATAAACAATCGACAATTGTAGCATTATATGATTCGTGAGCTGAAATTGCTCCACCACGTGTCAAACCAATGGAGTATGTGAAGTTGGATTTGCTGATTGTGACATTGTCACCATTTAAGACTATGGAACCACCTTCACCTAAAGCATGTGAAGATTCAAATAGTGATTCGATAATCTGCATGTTATTGGAATTAGCACCTACATATAATGTACCACCATTTAAAGCGAGTGAATTCTTAAATGTAGTGTTGTAGATGTATCCGTTTTCTCCAAGCCAGTCTATAGCTCCACCTTGACCATCCCTAACGTCAGTTACGTAGCTGTTGTCGAAGTATGAGTTGCGCACATTACAGTTAGGACTGTCATCTCTTACGTATATTGCACCACCACTCTTATCAGCAGTGTTGTTTATGAATCTGTAATGGTTAATGTTAATTCCATCCACTCCTAACCATGCAAGGGCTGCACCTGAGATGTCAGCATGGTTGTTTGTGAAATTGTTGTATCCACCGTATCCACCGGTTGCATTTGCTTCCCTACATAAAGCAGCACCGTACTCACCTGCATAGTTGTTGTTGAATAAGGTATTGTTAAGACCCATCATACTTGCGTTACAGTCAATAGCACCACCATTTTTGGTAGCTCTGTTGCTGTCAAAGATAACATTTGCAATAGAACTGTTACTTGAAATACCGTTGAGATAGATTGCTCCACCGTAAACAGCTGAGTTGTTTGTGAAGTTTGAATCAAGTATCTTACCACCATGTGCAATCCAGTCAATAGCACCACCGTGGTCTCCAGCTTTGTTATTTTCAAATACAGAGTATTCAACAACATTGTCACTGCCTGTACCACCAACATATACAGCACCACCAGACTCTCCAGCTTCATTTGAGTAGAAACGGGTGTCATTTAAGACAACATTGGATCCTGTAATTTGAATCGCACCACCGTTTACTACAGCACTGTTATCTTTAAATGTTACATTATCAACATGAGTATTACCTGAAGCGTTACCTGCAAATACTGCACCACCATAGAATGCATGGTTGTCAATGAATTCAGAATCTATGAGTGTAGTACCATTTCCGACAATATCTACAGCACCACCATGACCTCCGGTTTCATTGAGAATTTCATTACCCTCAAAGTAGGAGTGGTCAATTGTACAGTTGTTACTGCCTTGAGATATGTAAATTGCACCACCGCTGAATCCTGCAGTGTTGTTTATGAAATTATAGTAGTCAATGTGAATGTTACTTACTCCCATCCATGCAAGAGCCGCACCGGAGATTCCGGCATGGTTGTTTGTGAAGTTGTTGTGGTCCCCATGACCATTAGTAGCATTTACTTCTCTACATAAAGCAGCACCGTATTCACCAGCATAGTTGTTATCAAATGTAAGGTTGTATATTCCGATGTTTGCCGCATTACAGTCAATAGCACCACCGTTTTTGGTTGCGTTATTTGATTTGAATGTTGTATTTGTAATGTTTGTATTTGCAGAGACACCGTTCAAGTATATAGCACCACCATAGGTAGCAGTGTTATCGGTGAACTCTGATTCTTCGATTTCACCTGCGGATGCTTTCCAGTAGATTGCTCCACCGTAATCAGTAGCATCATTTCCTGTGAAGTTGGATGTGTGAACCTTGTTGTTGGTACCTACACCACCAATGTACAATGCACTACCGTTCATAGCAATGTTGTCCCTGAATTCAGAATCATCAATATGAACAGCTGAAGCGTGGAGGTTGACAGCTCCACCTCTTTCATAAGCAGTGTTGTGTATGAAAGTGGAGTTGTCGACTAATGTATTACCTCCATCAGAACCTACAAATATAGCACCACCTAATTTAGCTATGTTATTAGTAAAGTTACTGTTTATTATTGTTGCATTGGATGCAAGGATATTGACTGCACCACCAATGCCAAAGTTATCAGTATAATCATTATCACCGTCTGCATACCAGAATATGGTTTGGGATTCATACATGACTGTTTGGTTGATTATTGAAGGGTCACCGTAATTAGGATCATATATCTCAGCGATGAACTCCATAGGAGTGGTTTCATTCCACATCCATGTAAATGAATTGGAACCAGTAGTTTTATTGGTTACATAGTTGTTGTCAAAGTAACAGTCAATGATTGAACAGTTATGGCTTTTTGGACCGGCATATATAGCTCCACCGCTAACATCAGCGGAGTTGTTTATGAATTTGTAATTTGTAATTTTAATATTGACAGATCCCATCCATCCAAGAGCTGCACCTGAAATATATGCATGGTTGTTTATGAATGTGTTGTTATCACCATGACCTCCTTTAGCATTTTCTTCCCTACATAAAGCAGCACCGAATTGTGCCCAATTGTTATCGAATGTAGTATTGGTTAAATACATTGCAGAGGAGTTACAGTCGATAGCTCCACCTTTGTATCTAGCATGGTTGTCAGTAAAGTTACAACCATAGATTCTACTTTCAGAAGCATTACCTCCGAAGTAGATACCTCCACCATAATTAGCATAGTTTCCAGTTAATGCTGAATCTTGAATGGTAGCTGAGGAAGCAATCCAACATATAGCTCCACCATCACCGTCAGTAGCATTGTTTCCTTGGAAGATGGAAGAATATACGTAATTGGTAGTTCCTTCACCACCCACATACAATGCACCACCTTTAACAGCACGATTATCATAGAAATTGGATTCGTTTAAAGTAACAGATGATGCATCAATACTGATTGCACCACCAAAACTGAGTGCATAATTATCCATGAAATTGGATTTAGTAACATTGATTTCACCAGAACCGCTTCCTACATAAATTGCACCACCATCATATGCATGGTTATTAGTAAAGTTACTGTTATCTACAGTACCTTTTTCGGAATACCATTCAATAGCACCACCATGTCCGTAAGTATCATTTTCGACCCAGTTATTGTCAAAGACACAGTTTAATATTTCACAATTTTTACTGCCCTGTCCGACATAAATTGCTCCTCCACTGTAACCCACATGGTTATTGTAGAAGTAATATGTGTCAATAGAAATATATGTCGCATTTACCCATGCAAGTGCAGCACCAGCATATTCGGCAGTGTTGTTGCTGAATGTATTGTTTTTACCATGACCGTGAGTAGCATTGATTTCCCTACATAAAGCAGCACCGATATATGCAAAGTTTTCCTTGAATGTAGTATTGAATAATCCCATGCTGGAAGCGTTACAGTCAATAGCTCCACCATTAGTGGTTGCATTGTTATGAGAGAATACAGTATTGATAATTGTGGAATTTATAGCTGAAGCATTGAAGTATATACCTCCACCTCTTTCAGCAACACAGTTATCAACAACTGAATCAATGAGCTGACCGTATTTTCCTGCCCAGAATATGGCTCCACCCATGGTCACATTATCACCAAATTGACCACTGGCATTACCGTTTGCAAATTCAACACCTATAATTGTGACATTTGAAGCAGTAATATTGAATATTCTGGAATATCCTAATGCATCTAAACGCCAACCGTTACCGTAAATTATTATAGGTTTATCAATATTTGTAAGGTTTACACATCCGTCATCATATATATGGTTATAATCATCAATTGTGAAAGTGTATCCACCATCTCTGGTTAAGTTAATTATGTAAGCAGGTGCAGTAGGATCATCAGATTTTTGGAAATCAATTGCTTTTTGAATTGTTCTTTGGAGAAGTTCAAAATCACCGATGTTAGTTCCGTGTGCAGTTGCATTTACTTTAATTTCTTTATACATATAGTTTTGATCTTCAAATCCTATACTTAATGTATAATTTCCGTTAATCCTGATACCATCCCTAAGAACAATATACAACTTATGTGTTTCTGTGTTATAATGCACATCAGTAAACTTCAGAGTTTCTGTCATGTTGTTTAAATTAGTTGCATTAACAACCATTACAGAGGTAGGGTAATCAGCATCATCAGGACTTGATAGGATAATTGTAATAGTTGGAGTCTCGAGATCAGAATCAGGACTAACCACAAATAAATAATCCTTATTGGTATCCCAATCGAATACAGATTTTGTTATGAAAATAGCGGGTGAAGAACTGACGGTAGAAACATCAGTTTTATTTTGACTGTCAATTACAGCAATACCGTCAAACTTGTTATAGTCTCTGTACTTATGTCCGCTGGATATGTATAAAACAGCACCACCATTATAGTGAGCAGTGTTGTTTGCAAAGGTATCATAGTTGATTTTAAGGGATGCAGTACTTGAATCGCCCTTATAGATTGCACCACCGCTTCCGCCAGCATTGTTGTCAGTAAATGTTGAGTATTCAATAGTGGTATACAATAAGTCATTTGTGACATAAACTGCTCCACCATTTCCGGTAGCATTGTTTCCGTCAAAAATGCTGTTTCTTATTATCTGATATGAACCGTTTACGTAAACAGCTCCACCATCTACATTAGCTGTGTTATCTGTGAATTTTGAACTTTCAATAACTTTATCCTTATTATCGGAAGTACTTGTAAGAGAGAAGAAAATTGCACCACCATAATCCGCATTGTTTTCATTGAAAGCTGAATTTTGAACAGTGATTGCAAAATCAAATCTTGGTTCATAAATAGCTCCTCCGAATTTAGCAGTGTTTTGTGTGAAGTTATTATCTGAAATGACTACATTTTTTACAAATACATAGATTGCTCCACCATTTGTCGCATTATTACCTGTGAAATTGTTGGATTTGACTGTGAATTTTGTATTGGATCCTGCATTTGGAAGATATAATGCACCACCCTCTTCTGCAGTGTTGTTTATGAAGTTCATTCCTTCAATTGTGTTAGCACCATTTCTTGCCCAGTATAATGCTCCACCTTGTTTTGCAGTGTTGTTTATGTAAGTCACATTGCTGAATATCATAGGATCAACGGTATATATTGCACCACCCTGATCTCCTGCAGAACCTCCAATGAATTTGGAATTGGTTAATGTTGGAGTACATGCTGAAGTCCAGATAGCTCCACCGTCTTCTGTTGCAGTATTTCCTTCGAAAGTTAACATGTTCAAACTAATTGCCTTATTACTGAGCACACCAATAGTCAGTGCTCCACCGTTTCCATAAACCGTATTATTTATAAATTTAATATTTTCAAGATAAACTTTTTCGTTAGCTTCCTTAATGAATATTGCTCCACCACCCATATGGTTAGAACCGCCATTAGAGGTATATAGAGGACCAAGATTTTTAGCAGTGTTATTTATAAATGTTAAATTAGTGAAAAATACACCATTTGGATTTACAGTACCAGTTTTTGATCTGGTGGACAGATATATTGCTCCACCCTCCATATCAGACCAACCATTCTTAAAGACTGAATTACTGACAGTGTAGTTATCTGAAGCCCTTAAGAACAATGATCCACCTTGAAGATAAATTTTAGAACCATCTCTTTCAAGGGTACTTGTAATGTAATTTCCGTCGAAGATACAATTGTCAATTACCCCATGAGAACTCATATCCCATAATATGGCTCCACCGTCAGCCTTACCTGTGGTTTGAACAGAATTGTTTGTAAAATTGGAATTGCGAACAGAACCATATTTACCTTGTTGTGCGAAGAAGATAGCTCCTCCACCTCTGGTTCTATCTTCAGTGGAAGCGGCAATTGCAGTGTTATTTATGAAATTACATCCGTCAACATCAAGGTATTCTGAATTTCCAATACCTTTCCAGTAAATAGCTCCACCGTCAAAGTTAGCTAAATTATCTGTAAAGTTGGAGTTGAGTACAGTGGTGTGTGAACTTTCCAGAAAGATTCCCCCACCGGTTAGGGCAAATGACCTTGAGATTGAAGAATCTGAAATGTTAGCATAATTACCTTTAATGTAGATTGCACCACCCAAATTAGCAGAAACGAAACCGGAAGCTGCTTTTGCAGAGGAATTATTAATTTCGGAATTTTTAACAGATGCTCGTACACCCTCAATATATATTGCACCACCTGAAACAGGCACATATGAATTATTAATCACAGCTCCGTCAACGGTTGCGTCATTTCCTTTGATATAGATAGTTCCACCAATTCTACCTTCAACATCAGTGAAATTACAGTTATTTACATTTGCATTATTACCGGAGATATATATAGCTCCACCACCGTTATTATAATCACCAGTGGAATATCCGCTTGTTAGAGAAACATTACATCCTGTAAATGATGAATTAGCAACAACATCCTTTTCCCCTCTGATGTATATTGCTCCACCTGCAATATCAGCATAGGAATCAGTGAAATTGGAGTTGGTTAATGTAATGTAACTTCCTGCAAGGGAAACAGAACCTCCAACAGAATGAGCGTCAGCTAATCCTATAGCTCTGTTATTGGTACAGGTAATGTTATAAATATAACCGTTTGACCCTATCCAGTTGATTGCTCCACCGTCGTCACCGGCTAAGTTATCTGTGAATGTGGAATTATATACCTTACAATCTAAACCTTCAACATATAATGCACCACCGTCTTCTGATGCATTACAGTTTTCAAAGGTGGAATTGATAATTGCTGTATGATTACCGATAACGTAGATTGCACCTGCATTGTCTGGACTCCAACAGGTGTCAAATTCACAGTTAACGACATTTGTATAATTTCCTGTAATAAAGAATGCACCACCTTCAGGTTTCTTGTTAGGATTTGCCCCTAACAATACTGTACTTACATTAAATTTAGAGTTTGAAACGGTAATATTGTTACCTGTAAGACAGATGGCACCACCATTTGAAGTGGATGCATTAGTAACTGGGTCATTAAAGGATATGCCTCTGCTGTTGTAGCAAGTAATGTTATTTATAGTACCTATGTTACCTTCCCAGTTGATTATACCACCATCGTCTCCGGCGGAGTTGTTTGTGAATATACAGTTTTCAATGGTTGCGTTGTATGAACCTTTTGCCAGGTTGATTACACCACCGTCACGGCGCGCATAGTTGTCTGTGAAATTGGAATCCTTGATTGTAGCATCGTGAGCATTTATATCAAATGCAATGGCCCCTCCATGACCTGTGTAGTCATAATCAAGTTTGGTATCTGCTTTTGTATCATCTCTTTCTTTTGTATAATCTTTCCATGTGTTTGTAGCAATACCTAATGCTGTACAGCCTGTAAAATTACATGCTTCAAATGTGACATTCTTATTGTCCTGTAAAAAGACAGCTCCTCCACGACCTTGTGCAGTAGTGTTGATGAAAGTAACGTTATAGATATATTCATTGTCACCAGTGAACATAATTGCACCGGCGTCCCCACCTGTAGTGTTTGTATCCCAGTGGCTTGCGTCCCAATCGGCATAGGTTAATCCAGGAACTTCAGATGTTAATGTTCCACCATATGATCTGGTGTTGAGAATAACGATGTTTTTCATTTCACCGTAGTCACCGTCGTAGTATATTGCACCTGCTGAACGTGCAGCACGGGTGTTGTTGAATGTACAGTTGATTATTTTACCGTAGTTTGCACCTGCTAACCAATCGAGTCCTCCTCCATTGGTACCGGAGGTACAGTTTTCAAAGTAGGAGTTTTCGAAAGTGATGTTGTCACTTCCAGTCATATATGCTCCACCACCACGACGTGCGGAGTTTGAGTCTATGAATCTACAGTTGTCAACAGTACCGTGGTCTCCTCTCCAGAAGATTGTTCCACCGTCACCACCGAAGTATTCGTCAGTTGCCCAATCGGTAGGGGAAGGTCCTGTTTCGGTAGTGTATTCCAATTTTACTGGAGCGCCATTTTTGTAAACGTACATTGTGTAGCTTACGTTATGTGTTCCGTTATTTTCAACTAACACATATAAGTAACTTTCAGACACGACTTCACTTTCTGAGCTTACAGCTTTAATTTGGCTGAGGCTTGTTAAATCGAATAAAGTTCTATCGATATCAGTACCTAACGCACGGTTATTTGTGAAATTACAATATTTCATATTACCATCTTCACCATCCCATGAAATAGCTCCACCTGAACGGTATGCTACATTGTTTGTGAAATTTGAATTTTCAATAGTTGCATTTGATGAACCTTTAGCAAAACTGATAGCTCCCCCTAGACGAACTGCAGTATTATTGGTGAATTTGGAGTTTTTAATGACACCTAATTTTGCACCATAATCAAATCCGATAGCTCCACCGTTACCTGTCAGGAATTTATTTAATCCACTTGTAGGATCATTATCATCATTTAAAGTGTTGTTTGCTGTTCCTTCAGCTTTATTATTTTCAAATACACATGCATCAAAGGTTACATTCTTATTGTCCTGTAAAAAGACTGCTCCACCACGGCCAGTAGCGGTACAGTTTGTGAAAGTAACGTTATATAGATATTCATTATCACCAGTAATCATAATAGCACCAGCATCACCACCGGTAGTGTTGGTATCCCAGTGACTTGAATCCCAACCTGCATATTTAACCAAATGGTCATCACTTTCATCAAGAGTTCCACCCCATGATTTGGTACCAATGATAGTAATGTTTTCCATCCTACCACCATCACCATCGTAATAGATTGCACCAGCTGAACGTGCAGCACGAGTATGATTGAATACACAATTGGATATTTTACCCCAGTTCGCACCAGCCAACCAGTCAAGACCTCCACCGTTAGTACCTGAAGTACAGTTGATGAAAGTACAGTTGTTATATGACACATAGTCACTACCAGTCATATATGCTCCACCACCACGACGTGCAGAGTTGGAATCTATGAATGTACAGTTATCGACTAAACCTATATCTCCACTCCAAAAGATTGTACCACCGTCACCACCGAAGAATTCATCAATTCCCCAGTCTACAGGAGAAATATCATCATCAGCTCTGACTATTGTTTCGCCTAATTTAACCGGTTTGCCATCCTTATCACATACATAGGATTCGAACTTCAAGAACTCACTACCAATAGATGAATTGGTATAGTTAAGTACATATAATTTGTTAGCTTCAAGAGTTGAAGGCAATGTGGCACCATTGATTTTAACCACATTTTCATAAACTAAATTGAATTCATAGCCTAAATCAACATCCTGGTCTAGGGTAAATGTACCAGTTGCACGATTATTTGTAAATTTGGAATTTCTGACTGTACCGTTTTCACCATTCCAGAAGATTGCACCACCTGAACGGCCTGCAGTATTGTTGAGAAATGTTACATTATTTACCAAACCGTTGATAGCTTCGTTGTTCCAATCGATAGCACCACCGTTTGAACCAGCACGGTTATTTTCAAAGTAGGAGTGTTCGAATACTGTGTCTTCACCTTTTTTCTCACTGTCACTTCCCTGAAGGAATAATGCACCACCACGTTTAGCAGCAGTGTTGTTAACAAAGTTGGAATAAATGATATATCCTTCAGATCCAGACCACATTACAGCACCACCGTCACCACCATAAGTGATTTCACCTGTTCTTTCACCGTGTACGGAACTTGCATTTGCAATACCTAATGCATTATTTTCATAGAATTTTGAATATTGTATAGTACCGTTGTGACCGTTCCAGAAGATTGCACCAGCAGAACGTTTTGCAGTATTGTTTATGAAAGTACATTTATCTACCATACCGTTATGTGCACCTTCGTGCCAATCGATTGCTCCACCATTAGTACCTGCTATATTATTCTCAAATGTACATTTATCGAAAGTTGTATTGGAACAGTTACCTGCAGTACTACCCTGCAAGTATACAGCACCACCACGACCACCAGTATCAGTAGCCACATTATATTTAGCTTCATTACCAATGAATGTACAGTTATACACATCACCATGTGTACCAGTCCACATTACAGCACCACCATAACCACCATAGTTTAAATTACCATATGAATCAGTAGCTTCTGTAATACCCATAGCAGTATTATTGGTAAATGTTGAGTTTCTAATACTACCTACACTACCAAACCAGAATACAGCACCTGCACTACGATTAGCAGTGTTGTTTATAAATATACTTTCATAAATATACCCATTATGTGCACCTTCAGACCAATCTACAGCACCACCATTAATACCAGCAGTGTTATTGATAAAGGTACATTTTACAAAACCAGTATTATTATTATGATTGTTCCCTTCACTTACTATGAATGAAGCACCACCTTTACCACTAGCAGTGTTATTAATAAAATTACAGTTGTATATGTAACTGTCACTACCAGTAAAAGAAAGCGCACCACCGTTACCAGATGCAACACCATTAATAAAATTAGAATCATTAATGATTAACCTGCCATTGGACAAAATTGACCCTCCATCTCCATCGGCATTGGCATTAGTGAATGTAATTCCTTTAAGTGTTACAGTGGCACCATTTATTACATTGAATATTCTAGATTTATGATTAGCATCAATGGTGACTTTACCATCACCATTAAGAATAACATTATGATCAATTAGAACTCCGCTATTACCGGAGTCAGTATCCTTATAAATATAATCTTTTTCTAATTTAGTTTCCATATCTCCATTTGCATTATTTATTACAGTCTGCAAATCTGCAAATGATCCTTCTTCACCACTTCCAGATTGCAAATCATTTGAATTCGGAAGTGAATAAATTGAACTTTCATTACTTACACTTAAAACAGTATCTTCGTGAACTGTCAACACATTATCTTTTGTTGTATTTGAATCAATGTCAGCAGATGCTACTGCCTGAATTGAACAAATAAAACATATTAATAAACATATAATAACTATCTCTTTCTTGTTCATAATACACCCCCCTCCAATTATTGAATAAACTTCAAGTATAATGAAGCTATGGAGAGTCTATATTAATATTAGTTTTAGATTAAACAAGTATATATGTTTTTGTTTTTTATGAAATAATGGTAAAAAATGTACAGATTAAAAAAAAATTAAATAAAAAATATACAATGAAAAATGTATTATTATCATATATCCCAGTAATACTTTTAACATAATCAAAGGTTATTGTCAAGAAATGAGAATTCAGAATACAACTTTCCATATATAGTTAGTTACCAAACTTTTATTATAGATGACTGACAAATAATAAATTATGTCAGGAAAAATCTACAATTGATGTTTTAAATAAAGTTAAAAAAACAGCTCTGGATGAAGAAATCGCAAAGTATGTGGCTTACCACAGGTATTATCAGAGGTTAATTGCAATTAGAATCATAAGTGAAGGGCATTCTATTGCAGAAGCTGCAAGAATAATAGGAAAATCATATCAAACAGTCCATAGATGGGCGAAAACATGCGAAACCGAAGGATTAGAAGGTTTAAAACCATCTTTTGGTGGTGGAAGACCATCAAAATTAACTTATGATCAACTAATTGAATTAGATAAAATCATTGAAAAAACACCAAATATGTCAATGAAAGACGTACACCATCTTGTTAATAAAAAATTCAATGTAGATTACAGTTTAAAACAAATAGGGAAAAATTGTGAGAAAATTAGGATACAATTACAGTAAAGAATATCCAAAATTTTCAAAATCACCAGAAGATGCTGAAGAACAGTTAAAAAAAACTTAGAAGACAACAATGTAACAACAAACGACATTATAGTATTATTTGATGAAGTATCCTTTCAAAATGAACCCTATACTCAAAAATTATTATATAAAAAAGGAACAAAACATACACAAACTGTAAATCCATACAAATTTAAAATCAACGCCACAGGATCATTAACAATAAATGGAAATTCAACCATCACAATCACAAATTCCTCGACCGCACCCGAAATTGCAATAGAACTTCTAGAGTTAAGAATTGCCAATACAAACAATAAAAATACTGTAAAAATACTAAAAAAAATTATTTCTAATGTCAATCTAACTGATGAAGATGTAAATAAATTATTAATAGAAAACAACGAAAATAATGAAGTTTTTTCAGCAAAAATTTTAAAAAACATTAGAAAAATATAAAGATGATACAACCTCAACAATCGCCAGAATCATTGGAAAACACTGCAATAGAGAATCCCTCAATAATGTGAAAAAAAGAAGAGAAATAAGACGAAAAATAACATTAAACCAATTACAAAAAGAAGACATAATAACAAAAATGCAAACCGAACAAAGAATATGTTTAATTCTAGACAAATATAGCATTCATAAGTCCGCATTTATCAAAAAAATTGCTTTACATCTAAATATCGAACTAATATATCTTCCGCCATACTCCCCTCACTTAAATCCAATTGAACAGATATGGAGGCAAATGAAAAGAGAAATAAAACATTATTATCTTGAATCAAAAGAATTTCTGCAAGAATTAACTATAAAAACATATAATGAATCAATTTCAGGAACCAAAGTTTATGATAAATGGCTCAAAACATATATACCAAAAGTTTGGTAATTAACTATAGTAATGTATTGTCCCAATTCATCAATATTAGAGTTGCATATGATGAAAATTTCATCTTGGGTATCTGGCCTCATAGGAATATTAATTTTTGATTTTGTGGTGTTTTGAAAGCCATTTTTTAATCTGTCTTTTTTCATAATATACTCCTAATTTTGATAAACAAGTTGTATATTATATTTAATGATATTTAAAGCTTTTATTTAGTTTAATTAAGATAAATATTGCTTTAATATAAAAATAATGCAATATTGATGTGAATTAATAATAATTATTTAACTCCAAAATTGCTTCATAAACCCTTTTGGAATTGTCTTTGTCCTGATATTTAAAGAATTCGTCGACACGTTTTTGATACTTTTCATCCATTTCACAATCATTTAAAACAAATTCTTTAATTTTTTCTTTTAAATCATCCAGATTGTCAAAAACAGGACCGAATCCCATTTCATCATAATCAAAATATGACTCATCAATATTGAAATGGAAGTTTTCTCTGTCTACATGATAATAAATTAATGGTTTTTTAAGATATGCAAAGTCAAATGCAACAGATGAGAAGTCAGTGATTAAAAGTGATGCGTGATTGAAAACTTCAGAATATTCTCCGGCGGAGAAGTTAACTGACTCATGCCTATCAAAAGCATCCATGAATTTTAAAAATTTTGGATGTGGCCTGAATATTAATTTATAACTCTTTTCAGTTAAAAAATCAATCAATTCATCATCATTTAACAAATCATTGAACTGTCTGTAAAAATCACAATGCTTAAACTCTTCCGGGCTGAAGAATTCATATCTTCTCCTCCAGGTAGGCATTATCACGATTTCTTTATTGTCCCCAATATTTGTAAGATAATCAAACCTCGGAAAACCCAACACCTGAACAACATCTTCACCATAACCATATTCTGAACTTAAAAAGGCATCACGTTCTTTTTCAGATACGCAAGCAAGCAATGCCAAATGTTTATTGTAATCATTCAGCCAGCTTGAAATGTTATGCAATGTTACACCATGCTGAAGAAATACTGTTTTTGAACGAACCAAACCGGACAAATGCTTGAAATTTCCCCAAAACGGATAAATAATATCATTATCAGGATTTGAAGTAATGATAAATTCTGCAAACAATGAATATAACCTGTGCTTTAAAGACTTATACGGTAAAACGTAACCAAATTTACTTATCTTTTCAAATTCACAAGATGCACTGTCCTTTCCAAGCAATTTTTTAACTTTACTGCCATCAGATAGACGATTATAATTTTTCTCAGATTTCAGTATTGTGAAAACCTTGTCAATATTATGCGGAGGATTATCAACAGCATATCTGAAGAGTTTAAATGCATTATCATCTGCACGATCAGGCAAATCAATAAAAATCCAGATTCTACGTCTGTTATAAATGTTATACAGCAGGAAATACAATACCCTTAAAAGTATTCCAGTTCTCCAGCCCTGCTGCCTTTCTGAAATCATGCTTTTTAAAACAGAAATTTCATTTTTAAATGTTGTTAAAGGTGTTCTTTTAACAATTTCAATGTGGTTGAATCTGTCAATTGCAAGATGATCTGTTGAAAGATAATATTTGGATACTCTTGACAGCCTTGAAGTTTCGCCATATTCAATATCCAAAACCTCGCCGCCGCTTTTAAATGATATTTTATCACAGACAGGGACAACAACATCAAAACAGTAGTTGAATGCATAATTAAAGTTAAGTGAATAATTGTCCCTTTGAGGCTGGTCCAGACGCTTTGTTTTAAATTCCTCACCATCGCAATCAACAGTTATTTCACAGCCATCACTCAGAAATGTTGTGTAAACACCGGAAATATAAATTTCAGAATCATTTAAAAATTCAATATTGTCAATCAGCAATTTGTCAACGCCAAGTGCATTGGTAATGAATTTCAAGTCTTCACGGGGAAGAACACCATCCCTACAAACAATTGCCTTGTTTTTGAAGTAATCCGTTTTATAGGACTTTAACAGAAAGAGATGAACATTTAATAAATTATTGCCCAACTGCTGATTTAAAATAATATTGACATCAATATAATCAAGAATCTGAATTAATTTTGCATATAAAATAAGATTTTCCTTTTGATTGAGTATCAAACTAACATCTTCCACATTTGCAAGCCAGAACAAATCATACATTATCACGGTTTGAATGAATTTCGGAACATAGCTTAATTCCTCAAGAGAATCCTTAATTAAGCGTATGAAATAGTTATCAATTCTTGAAGTGTAATAGGATTTGTAATTGGTGGATGAACCGATTAATGATGTTGAAGTGTCATGTTTTCTATAATAGTAGCCGCAATCATCCAAAAAGCCAATTATGGGATTTTTAATTAACAGCTGATTTATGAATAACGGATCTTCTGAAACCTTCAAGTCCTCATCGAATCTGTGATTTTTAATTTTGGAAAATCTGAAAAAAGAAGACGCTCCGGACAGCTGAATATAATCCGGTTTTTCAAGTAAATTTATGACCTGTGTTCGGCTGAATTTAAAATTTAAGTTATGGCCACCTTTCTTGGCTCCAAAAAAATAAATTGGAATAGATGCAATGTCCACACCATCATATTTTTTGAAAAAATCCAAAGCCTTTTGAAAAGCGTTTTCACTGATATAATCATCACTGTCAAGAAAATTGACAAATTCGCCTTTGACTTCATCCAAACCGAGATTTCTTGAATGGGCCGCACCGTGATTTTCTTTTGAAGAAATAACAGAGATGTTATCAGGATATTTTTCTTTAAATTGATTTACAACATCCAAAGTATTATCATAACTCGCATCATCAACAACAATCAACTGAATGTGTTTTTTAAAGTTTAAAGTTTGATTAATGATTGATTTAATTGACTCAGCAATATATTCCCCACTATTATATGCAGCCATTACAACAGAAATCTTAAACTCCAATATTATACTCCCCTAATCATATATTATTATATAAAATAGGATATTTAATTATTGTTGATAAAAAAATAAGTAGAGATGAAATCTCTAATTAACAACCAATTTGGTATAATTCAAATCCATAATCCCTGATTTTTTTATCATAGATATTTCTACCATCAAAGATTACACTTTGTTTTAATTTATCCGCCAAATAATCCCAATCAGGATTTCTGAACTCTTTCCATTCAGTGACTAAAATCAATGCATCAGAATCTTGACATGCACCGTACCTGTCTTCATAAAACTCAATGGAATCTAAATATTCCTCGCCAATTGCCTTTTTGAACTCTTCGGTTGCCTGCGAATCATATGCCTGGATATGGGCACCCTTTTTAATAAGTTCCCTTGCAACAACAAGAGAAGTGGCTTCACGAACATCATCGGTTCCAGGCTTGAATGCAAGACCCCATAAAGCAAAAGTGTGATTTGACAGATTATCTCCAAACCTTTTAACTACCTTATCTACAAGAACCAGTTTCTGTCTCTGGTTGACCAGTTCAACATTTGAAAGTATTTTCGGTTCGTATCCGTGAGTTTTGGCAGTATTGATTAAAGCCTGCACATCCTTTGGAAAACAGCTTCCCCCGTAACCGCATCCCGCATAAATGAAATGATAACCTATGCGCCTATCAGAACCGATACCCATACGGACGTTCTGAATATTCGCTCCTGTGACCTCACATATATTGGCCATTTCATTCATAAAAGAAATCTTTGTTGCAAGCATGGCATTTGCAACGTATTTTGTCATTTCAGATGATTTGACATCCATCAGAACAAAACGGTCATGATTTAAAACAAATGAGGAATACAAATCTTTTAAAGTATCAAAGACTTCCTCTTTTTCAGCACCGATTACGATACGGTCAGGACTCATACAGTCATCAACAGCCTTACCTTCCTTTAAAAATTCAGGATTTGAAGCTATGTCAATTTTAACATCTGAATTCTTTTCTTTTAAAATATTTTCAATATGTTCCTTGACTTTAAAGCCAGTCCCAATAGGAACAGTTGATTTGATAACAACCAATGAATCCTGAGTAATATTGTTGGCAATGTCACTGGCCGCTGAGAAAATATAATCAAGATTGGCGCTGCCGTCTTCAGCCATTGGAGTTCCAACAGCAATGAAAATAATGTTGGTATTGTCTAAAGCTTCTTTAATTTCCGTTGTAAAAATTAAATCCCCACGATTTTGTGAATCTAAAACAATAGTTCTTAAGTGTGGTTCAAAAATAGGTAAAATACCATTCTTTAAGTTGTTAATTTTGGTTTCATCAATGTCGACACAATAAACCCTATGACCCATTTTGGAAAAACATGCTCCTGTAACGAGACCAACATAACCAGTTCCAATAACAGTAATATTCATAATAATTCCTCAACAAATAAAAAAAAAATTAATTAATTTTTTCCATTATAATCTCTAATTTCTTTTCTAAATCATTGACTCTTCCTTCAATATTTTTATTATTTCCGGAAATTCTTTTACGTGGCTTTTGTGCAAAAACATAAACATCGAACCATGGTTTTGCTATTGGCCTACCATCTCTGCCAATTCTTAAAATATCTAATCCAACATATTTAGCAGCGGCTTTAAGACCATCACGAGTAAATCTGCAACAATCCAGCAAGTCATCATTATAATTAGGACCGCCAGATGGAACAATAATACATACATAACCACCAGGTTTTAAAACTCTTTCAATTTGAGACATTGTTAACCAGTAATATTCAATATTCTGTAAAAATTGACCGGAAATAACAACATCAAAACTATTATCTTCAATTTCAAACCAGTTATAAATGTCATCTATCACAATATCAACATTGTTTCCTGATTTAATATCCAAACCAGTATATTTCCAATTTGGTTCATTAAAAATTTCTTTATAATTATAATCACCTTTTACATCTAATGATCCCACATCAAGTATCTTTAAAGAATCATTTTCATTCAAAACAGAATTTTTAAACCAACCCATAATTGCACGAGAATTCTTATGCATAATATTACCTCTTTATATTTATATATTATATTATTGAACTTATTTAACTTTCAAAATTGAGAATCATCTTAAATTTATTAAAAAAGAACTTTTAATAAATTTAACTTTTATTAAAAAAATTCATTGATAGAAAATATCCATTAAAATATGTCAAATGTTAAACACCAACACGAACCTACGAAAATTTTTTAATCTTTCGTAATGGCTCTGTTAGTTTCCAACTTTTTGAATTTTTATATACTAAAATAGTTTTGTTTAAATCATCATTAATACCTTTAAGATATTGAATCTTATTAATCGATGCTTCCAAATCATCATTTAAATTAGCAATTTCCTTTTTGAGTTTATTACATTGATTTTGTAAATTTTCATTATTCTTATTCAAATTAACAATTTCATCATCCTTCCTGGAAACTGCTTTTTGAAGTTCCCAATAAGACATCGCCCATATAAATTCACCACTAGACTGGGAATCTAAACAAGCATTTAATATTTGTTTATTTCTGGGATAAAGAACACTCATATAATCATCATACCAACCATCATCAACAATCTTTTTATAATCATCATGCAAAGCTTCAAAATATTGTTGTTTGAATTCAGATTTAATTTTGTCGAATCGGTGATAAGTCAAATTTATTTTCCGATTATATAAAGTTTTCTTAAATTTATCAAAAACATTATATTTTTTAAACCTATCAATCATCAAATTATTTATTGCAATAGAATCAATAAATCTTAAATCACCAGCAGTAGTTGAAGAATAAGTATACCAACGACGAGTGAAAAAGTATTTTTTTAAAAAAGCTATTCTTTTAGCACTGAATAGTACATCCCAAAAAAAGATATTATCATCAAAAATAAGGCCCTCCGGAAATATGGCACCACATTTTCTTACAAAATCAGTCCTATATAATTTACTCCAAGGAGTGACAGGTATTTTAAAAATCAAGTCTCCCAAATCATTTGCATTTACTGTTCCATTGCCTATAAAGTCTGCTACTTTATCCATACTGTAAATTTCTGATTTATAATATTTATCTTCATCATTCACATAATTCATTGATTGAAACATGACAAAATCAGCAGATGTTTTTTCTGCATGATTATAAGTTTCTTCAAGTGCATTTAATTCCAATAAATCGTCTGAATCCATTAAATAAAGATATTTTCCTTTAGCTAATTCTATACCCCTATTAGTTGCAACAGCATGCCCTTTATTTGTTTGGGATAAAAGTTTGATTCTTTTATCATTAGCCGCATAAAATTTTAGAATTTCTGGAGATTTATCTGTAGATCCATCATTGATGCAAATAATTTCAATATCCTCTAAAGTCTGATTAACAATACTATCCAAGCATTCCGCTAAAAATTCATCAACATTATAAACTGGAATCACAACTGAAACTTTGACCATGAATATACCTCATATTTAATTATAAATTCTTTTTAATTTTTCTTAAAGGTTTAGTTATTTTCCAACTGTTCGAAGATTTAAATTGTGAAATTTCTTTACCCAATTTATTATTTTTATTTTCTAAAGCAATATTTTCATTTTTAAGATGAATATTTTCATCTTTTAAGGTTTTAATTTGATTTTTTAAGTTATTTTCATTAATTATATCTTTTTTTAGTTTAGTGACTTCATTTTTTAAAGAATCTCTTTCATTTTTTAAATTATTTTTTTCATTTTTTAAAGTGGAAACATCATTCTTAATTGCTTTATTTTCGCGTTGTAATTCTCCAATAACTTTGTCTTTTTTCTTACGAGTTTGACTAGCATCCCAAAATGCCATTTGATATTTAAATTCAATGTATGTTTCAGAATTAAGACAGTACTCAAAAATGGATTTATTTCTATTATCCAATACACTAAGGTAATCTTCATAATATCCATCGTTAACTACTTTTTTATAGTCATCATGTAATTTTTCAAAGAACATTTGTTCAAACTCAGGTTTGATATCAACAAATCTGTTATAAGTCATGTTAACTTTTCTATTGTATAATGTTTTTTTATGTTGTTCAAACGCACCATATTTTTTAAATCTATCAATCATTAAATTATTAATATCAATTGAATCTAAGAAACGTTGATCGCCCGCAGTGGTAGAAGAATAAGAATACCAACGTCTATTGAATAAATGCTTTCTAAGAAATGCAATTTTTTTTGCACTGAATAAAACATCCCAGAAAAATATATTATCATCAAAAATAAGACCCTCCGGAAATGTAGCTCCACAATCCCTAACAAAATTAGTCCTATACAATTTACTCCAAGGAGTAACTGTTATATTAAATATTAAATCACCCAAATCCCTATAATTAAATACAGAATCGCCTACAAAATCTGCAACTTTTTCCATACTATAATTTTCAGCTTTGTAGTATCTATCTTCATCAGTAACATAATTCATAGACTGGAATATAACAAAATCAACATCTTTTTCCTCAGCATAGTTATAAGCTTCTTCAAGAGTATTTAATTCAACAAAATCATCAGAATCCATCAAATAAAGGTATTTACCACGTGCTAATTCCATACCCCTATTAGTTGCGACAGCATGCCCTCCGTTCTCTTGATCAATTACAATAAATCTATCATCATTTGCAGCATAATAATTCAAAATTTCTAAAGATTTATCTTTGGATCCATCATTAACACAAATAATTTCAATATCCTTTAAAGTTTGGTTAACTATACTATCCAAACATTCACCTAAGAACTCTTCAACATTATAAACAGGAATAACAACAGAAACTTTAATTTTCTCTTGCAATAATTCATCTTCTAATTTACGATTATTTTCAACCAACATATTATTCTCCATTATAATTTCGTCTACATAATTAATTAATGAGGAAATTTTTTCATTCATAGATTTATGTTCATTAATTAAATGTGAATTCTTCTTTTTAAAATCATTTTTTTCAGTTAAAACCATTTTATAATTTTCTTTTAAAAAAGCATTATCTTTCAAAAGTTTATCATTTTCTTTTAAAATAAATTCATTCTTCTCTTTTAGAGAAATATTCTCTTTAAAAATAGTATTATTTTTATTCCTCAAATCAGCATTCTCTTTTAAAACAGTTTCCTTCCCATTCCTCAAATCAGCATTCTCTTTTAAAACAGTTTCCTTCTCATTCCTCAAATCAGCATTCTCTTTTAAAACAGTTTCCTTCTCATTCCTCAAATCAGCATTCTCTTTTAAAACAGTTTCCTTCTCATTCCTCAAATCAGCATTCTCTTTTAAAAATTCATTCTTTTCATTTTTTAAATTTTCATTATCCTGTTTAATAATGGAAATGTCTTTATTAAGAGTTTCATTAAGGTTAGTTAAAACTAAATTTGAATCTTTGATTAAAGAATTATCCTTTTTAATAAGTTTATTAATATCCATTAATTCCTTATTTTTTGATTTAACTGATTTATTTTCATTAGTTAATCTTGAACGAGTAACTTTAGAATCCCAATAAGCCATTTTATATTTAAATTCAACATGTGTATTTGAATCTAAACAATACTGGAAGATAGTCTTGTTTCTATTATCTAAATTTTGAATATAATCAGCATATAATCCCTTCGAAACTACATTTTCATAATCTTCATGCAATTTATTAAAATAAAATTCTTCAAATTCAGAATCAATTTCAACAAAACGATTATAAGTTAAATTAACCTTACGATTATATAATGTCTCTTTAAATTTATCAAATTCACCATACTTCTTGAATCTATCAATCATTAAATTATTAATCGCAATTGAATCAACAAAATTTTTAGTACCTTTTGAAATTATAGAATTTTGATGCCTTCGTCTAATATATAAACATTTTTCATAAAATGCTATTCTCTTAGCATTAAAAATAACGTCCCAATAAAAAATATTATCCTCAAAAATAAGACCATCCGGAAATCTTGCACCAATTTCCTTAATAAAATTAGTTTTATAAATTTTACTCCAAGGAGTTACAGGAATATGGAAAATTAAATCATCTAAATCTTTATAATCAAAAACTCCCCCATCATAAAATTTAACAATTCTCGCCATATCATAAATATCAGTTTTATAATAACGGTCTTCACTAGAAACCCAATTAATTGCCTGAAACATTACAACATCAGCTGAATATTTTATTGCATAATTATAAGTTTCCTCAAGTGCAGTCCATTTCAAAATATCATCAGCATCCATGAAATATAAATATTTACCTTTTGCATGAGATATTCCTAAATTTCTTGAAGTAGCAGCACCTTTATTATTTTGAGAAAAAACAATTATCCGATTATCTTTTTTAGAATATTCTTCCAATATAGATAAAGAATTATCAGTTGATCCATCATCAATACAGATTATTTCAATATCACTTAAAGTTTGATTAATTATACTATCCAAACAAGATTCCAAATAATTTTCAACATTATATATTGAAATTACCACAGAGATTTTCACCATACAAAACACCAAACAATTTTATACTTTAAGAAAGAATTTTTTTATATAATGAATAAATGTTGTCTGCATTAATTTCAGCAGTCATATTTTCAGACATGAATTTTCTTCCATTGGCTGCAATTTTCTTTGAATTATCTCTATCGTTAATAACATCCAACATCTTCTTATACAAATCATCGCTATCTCCATGTTTGTATAAAATACCAGTTTTATTATCAGAAATGAGTTCTTTAGTACCTGCTGAATCAGCGCCCACAACAATATTGCCCGACAACATCGCTTCAACAGTTGTTCTACCAAAAGCTTCAGATTTAGCGCATGTGAAAGATACATCAGATTTATCAAAGTAATCTTCAACATTCTTTTTATATCCTAAATATTTCACATTATCCATTCCGGCATCAGAGATGATTTTTTCAACTTCCGCACGAACATCACCACGACCCGTACCTACAAATGATACTTCAAAATCATGAAATCCTGAAGAATACAATTTTGCGCAAGCATGAGCGAATTCTATTTGACCTTTATAATATTCAAAACCACCAACCATTATAAATTTAATAATTTTATCATTTAAAATTTCACGATTTGGTTTATAAAACTTTTTAGCATCAATACCATTATAAATACGAACTAATTTACCTTTATCAAAAGTATTTTCATATTTTTTATAAATACTATCAGATATAGCAATAATATTATTAGCTTGATTTATGAGATTATTTCCTTCTTTTCTATCCCATAAAGTATTACTTTGATCTTCCTCCAAAAATTCTCTTAAATGCCAAACAAAAGGTACTTTTTCAGCAAGTGCTGCTTTAGCTCCCACATAAGAATAAGTGGTATTAATGTGCACTATATCAATATTATTTTCACGAATAACTTGACGAAGTTTAATAATAGCTTCATTATTTATTTTTTTCTTATTTTCTATATCTTTATAAAAATCGCCATCCCGTTTTTTAGATAATGGAACAACCCAATCCCTAGACTCAATGAGTTGATAATTAATTCCAAATGAAGATAAAATATCATCACCATTTCCTTTATTTGGCAATATCAAAAGTTCATTTACATCATATTTATTTTTCATATTAACAACAAGATTTGCCATACTTAAAAAAGCACCAGAAGTCCTATTGTTATCAGAAGGAATGAATAATACATTTAAAGGTCTGTTTAATTCCTTATTTCTATTTTTTAATTTACGGAGTTTGCGAATTGGTGAAGCAATTAATTTACCTAACTTAAAAGCTTTTGAAGTTTCAACCTCTTGGATATATTCATGCAAATCATTTTTTTGATAGGTCAATAATTTTTTCTCCCTACGTAAATTATCATATTTGGAATTTAACTCATTATTCTGTTCTATTAAAGTATTATACTTAACTGCTAAAACATCTTTTTCAGAAAGTAATTTATCATATTTAGATTTTAAATTATTATTCTGTGAATTAATATTATCATATTTCTTTTTAGAATCATTTAATTGATTTTTAAACTTAACAACTTCTTTTCTTGAGGAAATAACATTATCAATTAAACTATCATAATTATTTTCAGGAATAGTAATTTTATTATCATTGAATTGATTATTTGTAAACACATATTTATAATATTCTTTTTGCATATTTGGACTTAATTTTTTAATAACGATATCTTCATTAAGCATGGATATCATTTTATAAATATAAGGTAAAACTTCATGTTTGTGGGCATCATAACTATCACGACGTTGAACATTATTAATATAAGCAAAAACTCTTAAATAAGCCATATGTAAAACCTTTTCAGATTTACAATTGTATTTCTCCAAGATTTCTAAATTTTCAATCATACGTCTTATAGGTATTGTAAAATCTGATAAATCATTAGATGAAGAATTAGGATTAACTTCCCTATAATAATAATATGGTTCCGGACGATATGCAATTTTTTTTGCAGCACAAGCAGTTTCATAGAAAAATCCATTATCAACCCATCCCCCACCAGGTGCCTCAAAGAATTTAATATTATTTGCGTCTAAAAATTCTTTACGATAAATTCCTGCCCAAATAGATGGATGTCCATCAAGGAATCTTTCATGGTCATAAATAGTGAAAATTTCATTAACATTTTCCAATTCTTTTTTAGCCCAATCTTTTTTTAATTCAATATTTTCTTCATCATAATCATATAAATGGTAAAAGGTACCTTTAGCAATATCCACTGTACCATTTTCAGTCAATTTATATAATTCAGAAAACATTTTTGGAGAAATATAATCATCTGTTTCAACAATACCTATATATTCTCCATGAGATAGTAACAAACCTAAATTCATTTGGTATCCGTAGCTTTTTTTAGTTGAATGGGCTATTTTAATTCTAGAATCTTCTCGAGCATACTCCTCCAATATCTCAACAGTCCCATCCGTTGAACCAGCATCGATACAAATTATTTCTAAGTCAGTCAACTCCTGATTTAACACACTTTCAATACATTGTTCAATATAATCTGCCACATTTAATGATGGCATTATCACAGAAATTTTTGGAAACTTCGACATAACTATTCAAACCCAAAATATTGTATACAAAAATTTTAATATTATATATTAATTATTAAGTTCATTATAAATAAATCAACTCCATATTTAAATTTCTTTCAGGGTTAATTATATCCAACAAAGAATTAATAAATAATATAATTATTTTCATTAAAATTTCAAAATTTTTTTAGATATACTAATCAAATTAAACAGACATACAATAAAATAAAAATTTAGCAACAAATCTTCAGAAAATAATTAAATTGTATTTTTCAAACTTCTCAAAAAATTTTTAAAAGAATAAAAATAAAGTAAATATATCAAAGTAATTAATAAGATCTGAACTGGATTACTGGAAAATAATTTACTTAATGTAAAATAAAATATTATTAATTAATTTATGCTTACAAAATCAATATTTAATAAAAACATTCATCAATAAAAAATTGAGATATTTAAACAAAATAATAGTTATACCAACAATTATACAGACAATAATATAAAATTGCATTTTGGCCAATTAAAAAATATCAATAATTCCGGGGCGTGTTTACTAATGGAAAATGAGTTAGAAACAAAGAATTTAATAGAAAAATTAGATAAATTAGAAAAAGAAAATGTTAATATTGATAAAAGAATAAAAACATTAGAAAATCAAAATAATCAACTTTTAAATTCTTGTGATGTTCTTTTTAATACAATATTAGTTCACCATGAAATAAAACCTAAAAAATTATTAAGAAATTCATATGAAATAATTTTACAAATGTTAGACTTCATTGATAATATTTGTAAAAAATATGATTTAGAATGGTTTTTAACTGCAGGTAGTGCACTCGGCGCCATTCGACACGAGGGGTTCATACCATGGGACGATGATTGTGACATAGGTTTAATGAGAAAAGATTATGAAAAATTTATCAAAGTAATAAAAAAAGAAGTAAAAAACTATAATATTGATAAATATGTTAGAATCAATACTGCCCCTAAAGTTAGCAATAGAGTATTGCCATTTACAAAATTTGATTATGTGGTTAATGGAAAATTAATGGGCTTTGTTGATATCTTTCCATTTGATTATTTATCATCCTATGATGAAAATACTAAAAAAATTTTCATGGAAGAACATAAACGTTTACGTAAAGAAATAAACGAAGGAAAAAAAAGAGAAGAGGTTCTTAAAGATAGTTTCAATAAACTAAATATTACTCTTAATAAAAATAAATATGTGATGGCTTCACTTGAAGTTAGTGCTTTTGGATATGCAATTTATAATTATGAAGATTTTTTCCCATTAAAACGTGTTAAATTTATTGATAGATATTATCCTGCCCCATATGATTTGGAAGTTTATAATGAAACATTATATGGATCAGATTTTATGAAAGTACCTAAATCTGTTAGAATTCACGATTTCCATTATAGATTGTTAAAAACGGAAAATATTAACAATCTTTTTGAAAAACACATAGTGATTTTAAACGAAGCTAATGAAAAATTTAGAAAAAGTATTGAATCTAAAAATACCAAAACTGATGGAATTATATGTGGTAAAGGTCAAACTGTAGAAAGAATAGATGACATTAATAAAGAATGCAACAAATTAAAAATTACACGGATTGGAGATACATCAACATGGACAGATATTGTTATTAAAGATGTTTCTGAGAATGATTATATAAATGCAAAATTCAATATAAGTGATTTAAACTCTACATTAAGCATATTTTTCGTCTATATTAATTATAATAGAAAAGAAACATTTTCAAATTCAATAAAATTGCATGATAATGATGATACTTCAAAACTATTCACTATTAGCACACCAATTGGAGAAAATATCCAAGAATTACATTTAAGATTTTGGATTGTTGATAATATTGAAGGTCATGTGTGTGTGGATAATTTAACTATTGAAAAAACTTTTCAATTAAAATTTTAAGTTTAATGAAAAATTTTAAAAAATACCCTATCGGATGCTGAGTAAATATGCTTAAAAAAGTTGAAAAAACAGAAGAAAAGTTAATAAAAAATTATATTGGAACTGAATACCATAAATGCTTATATTTATATTTAGACTTAATAAAATATGGATTAAATAATGAAAATTTAAAATTTTGGTTAAATATACATAATCATGAAACAAAAGGAGTCATTTTAAAATACTATTCTGGAATGCACATTTTTTCAAAAAATCACGATTGTAATTTAAATGAAATAATTGAATTAATAACTGAAGAAAATCCAACAATTATCTGTGCTGAAAAAAAAATTATTGAAAAATTATCTAAACAGTTGCAAAATGAAAAATATATTGCAGAATATGGGTGGGTGAGAGTATTATCCCAATATTGTAATTATGACACCACTTCAGTTGAAAAAGCTAATGAAAATGATTTAAAAGAAATTGCGCAACTCATCATTAATGATCATATGGGTGAATTCTACGATTTAGAAGAACTAATCTCTCAAATGAAAGAAAGAATTGATGACAATTATAGTAGAAATTATATAATAAAAGAAAACGGTAAAATCATATCAAATGCTTCTACAACAGCAGAAATAGACAAAATAGCAGTTTTATCAAATGTAATTACCAATGAAACACAACGGGGAAAAGGACTTGCAACAAAAGTTTGTAGCAAATTATGTAATGATTTAATCAAAGAAGGGAAAAATGTATATTTAATAAATTACACTGATGAATCAATAGGATTGTATGATAAATTAGGATTTGAAATTTCATGTGAAATTGGAAAACTATATACTGTTGAGTAAATTAAATAAAAATTAATTAGAGTATTATCAATAAAAACCTACTTTAAAATATGTATTAATTAATTTAATTTTCAAATATCCTGGAGAATAATTATGAAAAAAATTATTACCTATGGAACATTTGATTTGTTTCATAAAGGACATTATAACATTTTAAAAAGAGCGAAAGAATATGGTGATTATTTAATTGTTGGTGTTACTGGTGTTAATTATGATATCGGTAGAGGAAAATTAAATGTCCATGACACTCTTGCCACACGTATAGAAAATGTGAAAAATACAGGTTTTGCAGATGAAATAATTGTTGAAGAATATTTAGGTCAAAAAATAGAAGATATTATTAAATACAATATTGATACATTTGTAATTGGTGATGATTGGAAAGGTAAATTTGATCATTTATCTAGATACTGTGATGTAGTATACTTAGAAAGAACAAAAGGTATTTCAAGCACTCAAATTAGAAAAAAAACATTTGAACAATACACCATTGGCATAATATGTGGCGATTACGCCGATGATAACCAAATTATTAATGAATCAGAGTTAGTTAATGAATTTGAAGTGAAAAATATTTATTGCGAAGATAAGAAAATCCTAAATCTATTTCAACAAAAATTTAATCTAGAAAATATTTATACTAGTATGTCAAAACTTATTGAAGCATCAGATGTAATTTATGTTCGTTCTACAATTACAAAAAGATTTGATGCAATATATCACTCTTTAAAATGTGGAAAACATGTAATATATGACCCACCAGCCACTTTTAAACCTAGTGAATTAAAAGAATTATTTAAATTATCAAAAGAAAATAAGGCCATACTGATGGAAAATAATAAAATGGTCTATATCTACGTATTCAATCAACTGTTGTGGATGACACAAGGAGGATTAATAGGAGATATATTGAGTTTCAATTGTTCCATTTCAAAAACTGATGAAAACCGTTCAAATCTCTTTTACGATTTAAGTGCCATCAGTTTATTACCCATGTTAAAAATTATGGGATTAAATTACGACCATGCTAATTTTAAAGTGAAAAAAAATGGCAGCGATATTGAATTTGCATCAATGCATTTTGTTTATCCCAATGGATTAGCCATTATTAATGTTGGAAATAACATACGTGTTGATAATCATGTTGAAATAATAGGAACAAAAGGCACTATTCGTATGAAGGATAATTGGTGGAGAGTTAAAAATTTTGAACTCCATAATCCTCAATCAACAGATGTTCAAGTATATAACACTAATTTTGAGGGTAATGGCTTTAAATATTTACTAAAATCATTATCAACAATGATTGAAAATAATCGTATTGAACCAATGGGTGTGTTTGAAGACGAATCAATGAAAATCGTTGAAATTTTAGAACAAGTAAAAAATAATGAAAGTTAAATTTAATTAAACAAGTAAAGAATTAAAACATGAATGAATTATTAAAAATAAATTTGATAAAATATGCAAACAGATATTAAGTGGTGGACAAAATATGTATTATGTAAATAAAAACATAGAAACTTTAAATAGAATTTTTGATCAAAATAATAGAGATAATTTTATTCGCATGGATTTAAATGAAAATCCTGCAGGATTACCTCAAGAGTTCATTGATGAAGTACTTTCAAAAGTTACTCCAGAATTCGTGGCAAAATACCCTGAACAATTAGAATTTACAAAAAAATTAGCAGAATTTATTGGTACAAAAATTGAAAATATTTGTTTAGTCAATGGTTCTGCTGAAGGTATTCGTTATGTTATTCAAGCTTTTAGTAAACCACATGGAAAAGTTTTATCTGTTACACCATCATACGCCATGTATGATGTTTATTGTGAAATGTATGGCAGAGAGAGCGTGCATGTAACTTATGATGATAAACTAGAAATGAATATTGATAAATTTATTGATTCAATTAATGACGATATTGATTTAGTCATAATATTAAACCCAAATAATCCCGTTGGCGATGTATACACCTATGAAGAAATGGACCAAATTATAAAAGCATGCAAACAACATGAATGCACCCTATTAATTGATGAAGCTTATTTTTATTTTTATCCCAATTCATTTTTAGATTATGCATTAAATAATGACCATGTGTTATTAACAAGAACATTTTCAAAAATATTCTCATTAGCAGGAGCAAGATTAGGATATGTTGTAGGAAAACCTAATGAAATTAAAATAGTTCAAAAATTATGCACACCCCATAACATTAATGCATTTAGTATGCTTTTAGCACAATCAATTATTGAAAAAGAAGGAATGATTGACAAATTAGTTGAAAAACAATTAAACGGCAAACAATATTTAATAAATACATTAACAGAAAAAGGATACTCCATTAATGCTAAAGAAGGAAATTTTATTTTTATAAAACCTAAAAACATGGACGCTTCTCAAATCGTCAATAAAATGAAAGAAGAAAAGAAAATTTTAATAAAAGTTTATAAAGATGTGCCTGGACTCGGTGACTGTTTACGTGTTTCCACAGGCGAAAAAGAAATCATGAGCAAGTTTATTGAAGCTTTAGAAGATTTGGATAGATGAATTATTAAACTAATTATGCAAAATATTCAAAATAATCAATAAATACTCAACAAAGTTATTACATATATTTAAATAATATATAAAAGACAATATAACTATGGATTTAAATTTAAATCAAATAAAACTACAAATGCTAAATGAATTTGAATTAAATTTTACAACAATGTTTAATGATTACTTTGATAAAAATATATCATTAAATGAATTAATAAATCAAAATAATCAATTAACTAAAATATGGGAATTCATCATAGTAGATTTTAAATATGAAAAACTTGAAAATTCAATTCAATTTTTAGAATACGAAAAAACAACAAAAATTTCACATTATCCAACTATAAAAAATAAAAATAGTTTTTATTGTAAATTAGAATCTAACAATAATAATTTAAATTTCATGTTTAAATGTAAAAAGAAAGACAAAATAACCCTTTGTTTTAAACCATATGAACTCAAAAACTCAAAGTTTAAAAATAATAAATTTATTAATTTAAATGAGTTTTCAGCAAATAAAAATAATATAATTACAAAAGATACAATAATTTCTAAAAATGAAAATTATATCTATGAAAAACAATGCGAAAATGATGAAATTTTATCAATAAAATTAAAATTTGAAAATATCTTTGATTATTTCCCCTTATTAAGAATAACATTAACTAAAGATACCAATTCAAATGAAATACTTTCAATTTACAAAAACATTTCTAATTATATTAAAAATGAAAAATCATTTTTAAAAAATTTAAACTAACTAAAAATTACTTTTCATTTTAAAATAAATGGTGTTTACATGTATAAAAAAATTAAAAATATTGCTATTTATGGCTCTTGTATTACAAAGGATCCATTTACAACCTCATTCAATCCAGATTATAAAACACGTTATCATAGTGTTGTTGATGACCAAAAACATTCTTTTATATCCACAATGCAACCAAAAGAAAAGGTTGATGAAAAAGAATTGAAACTTTATCCTGACACAAGCGGACATCGTTTTGCATCAAGATGTATGAAAGAAGACTTAGAAAAAAATTTTTTGGATGTTTTATTAAATAATGACATTGACTACATAATATTTGACATTAACTTTGAAGTAGAAAGAGGCATAATCTGCTACAATGAGAACACAATATTAACTAAAATTTCAGGTTTTGATCAAACAGAATATTTTTCAAAACTGAAAAATGTTAAATATTTAAATATTATTGACAACCCAACAACATACTTCAATTTATGGAAAAAACATTGCGATGAATTTTTTGAATTTGTAAAAGAAAATTGTCCGAAAACTAGAATAATATTAGCTGAAGTAAGAGCATTAGATGTTGTTCAACGTTCCAATTTATCAACATATATTGAACCAAATTTCACAGAAAAAGCAAAAATAAATAATTATTATTACAGAAAACTTGAAAATTATATAATAAAAAATTATGATGTTGATGTTGTAAAATTTGACAAAGATACAGTGCTTAATGAAAAACACAGATGGGGCAAATTTTATGTTCACTATGACGATGATTATTATACAAATTTTTTAAAAAAAGTGGATAAAATCGTTGAATATCATGATTTAGAAGACACAGTTAAAGAAATGAAATCTATTTTAAATAAAATAAAATTTATTCAAGAAGATGCTGAAAAACCGGACACACTTTTCTTTGACAAAGGAATTTTGAGTAATCATAATAATAACTGGTCTGACACAACAACATTGCCTATGAAAAGAACAGTTGGACCAGAATATACTACATTAACTAAAGCAAATACGAATAAACCAGGAGTTATACGCCCAAATTTTGATATAATTAATGGTTTATGTTTAGAATTTGACATTTATCAAGATGCTAATGAAGAAAATGAAGTTTTTGCAACAATTAGACATGGGACAGAGGTAAGTGCAAATCTTAAATTATCATCAATGAATCTAAATTTTGGTTCTTGGCATCATATTATTATAACCATCGACAATAATCGTATGAAAATGAGTAATACCACTAATGAAAATTTCAGAACATGGAAATTAAATTCATTTAATAGATTTTACTTTGGTGTGACTTTAAACACAAATGAATTACGATATAAAAATTTTGAAATTTATTATTAAAAATCTTAAAAATCACTCCAAGATAAACTAGAACATATATCATAACTTGTTTTAGAATCAAAATAAATTAAAATAGTTATATTCTAAAGTATAAATCAAAAAAAAAAACAGTAAATGAGAAAACATTAAAATTTACTAAAAAAAAACATTATAATACACTTGAAAATAATAAACTTTTTCAGTGCATTATTATACAAAAATATTATTTTAAATTCTCGACCAGATGTAATGCTTCATCAATGACTTGCCACATATCAAAATACTTATACATACCAAGTCTTCCTCCAAAAATTACATTTCCTTCTTTTTTCGCTAAATTTTTGTATTTTTTAAATAATTCTGAATTTTTATCATCATTCATTGGATAGTATGCTTCTTCTCCCTTAACCCAAGTTTTAGGATATTCTCTTGTTATAATTGTTTTAGAAGAGTCTGAGTTTTCAAAATGTTTGTGCTCAATAATACGAGTGAAAGGAGTTTCAGCATCAGTATAATTTATCACAGCATTTCCTTGATAATTTTCAATATCCAAAGTTTCAAATTCAAAATTCAAACCTCTGTATTCTAGTTCACCATAACAATAATCAAAATATTGATCAATCATTCCAGTAAAAATTATTTTATTAGCAATATTTAACCATTTTTCTTTATTGTCGAAGAAATCCGTGTTCAATTTAACTTCAATACCATTTAACATTTTCTCAATAATTTTAGTATATCCTCCAATTGGTATTCCTTGATACAAATCATTAAAATAATTATTATCAAATGTGAATCTTACTGGTAATCTTTTAATGATAAATGCGGGCAATTCATTACATTTTCTGCCCCATTGTTTTTCAGTATACCCTTTAACAAGTTTTTCATAAATATCTTTACCAATTAAAGAAATTGCTTGTTCTTCTAGGTTTTGAGGATTATCTACTTTTGACTCTGCTTTTTGCTCCTCAATTTTAGCTTTAGCTTCTTCCGGTGTTTTAACACCCCACATCTGATAAAAAGTATTCATATTAAATGGAAGGTTATATAACTCACCATTATAATTAGCTACAGGAGAATTAGTGTATCTGTTAAATTCCGCAAATTGATTAATATATTCCCAAACAGGTTTATTATTTGTATGAAAAATATGAGCACCATATTTATGAACATTAATTCCTTCAGATTCTTCAGTGTAAATATTCCCACCAATATGATTTCTTTTTTCAATTATCAAACATTTTTTGCCACATTTAGTCATTTCATGAGCAAAAACAGCTCCAAAAAGACCTGCACCAACAATTAAATAATCATATTCCATAAAATTCACCATTACATATTTTTTAATTTCCATAATTTTGATGACTTAATTTCATCAATTTCTTGTTTCAACTTTTTATTTTCAACACTTAAATTATAATTATTATTTTTAAGATATTTAATTTCATTTTCTAATTTAATTTTTGAAAAGGACAATTCTTCAATTTCTAACTTCAAATTAGCTATGTCCTGTTTTAAAATCTTCAAATCACCGTTTAAATCATTGATTAAAATTTCTTTTTCATTTAATTTATTAGCTTTACTTTTTAAATTAACAACATCTCGTTTAGAAGATTCTAACTCTTCATTTAACTTAAGCACATTATTTTCCAAAACATTAATATAACAATTAGTATTTTCAAATGAATTTTCAATAAATTCATCAAATTCTATTGGCAAATAATCTAAATCAATTACACTCATTAATCTTTCATCATAATGACTGTTTAAAAATTCAAATTGATCATAACTTGATGAATTAATCAAATGTAAATAAAAATTAACATAAATGGGATTAATTTTTTTAAGTTCTGAAAAAGTAATATTAGTTGTTTCAAAGAAACTTTTAATTTTAGAAAAATATTCTGATTTATATTTTGAATCCATGACATTTAATTTTGATTTAAAATAAAAAAATGAATAATTTAAAAATTCTATTCTGAATTCATCCATAAAATCATGACTAATTAAAAATTCTCTAACACCAACCATCACATCATAAAAACAAATTGAATCATAAGATCCAGTATAAGAACTTTGTAAAGATGGCTGACCAATCATCATGTAATGATGAAGAACTTTAGGGCAATACGCAATTGATTTGGCCAATAATAATGATTTAATATGATACTCAACATCATTGAACATTTTATGTTGTGTGAAAAAAATATCGTTTTCTTTAATAAATGAAGTTTTATAAAATTTAGTCCATATTACTCCAAAATAACCATTCATCACTTTATCCTTAATGTATTTATAATTGAAAGTGAACTTTTTATAATTTTCATTAAAATTATTGTCAAAATGAATCAAATCACGGGTCTTATTATCTTCAAGATGTCTAATTGAATTAAATAACATTAAATCAACACCCAATGATTTTGCCTGATTGTATAAAATTTCACACATATCACTTTCAATCCAATCATCAGAATCTAAAAAAATAATAAATTCCCCTCCAGCATTATTAATTCCGACATTTCTTGCAAAACCAGCACCTTGATTTTTTTGAGTAAAAATTTTAAAACGAGAATCTTTATTGGAATAATCATTTAAAATTTCTAAAGAATTATCTGTAGAACCATCATCAATACATAATACTTCAATTTCTTGTAAAGTTTGGTCTTTAACCGAATTTAAACAGTTTATTAGTAAATTTCCAGGGTTATAAACCGGAATAATAATAGAAACTTTAACATCACTCATTGAAAAACACCTTAAGAAAATAATCTCCTATTTTAACTATAATAAATTATGTTATTTATTTTCATTAATAATTTCTCCCATATACCTCATCAAATCATCTTTGAATTCGTCATCGCCCATTGCGAATTCGATTGATGTTTTTAGCCATTCAAATCTGTTTCCTATGTCGTAGGTTTTTCCTTCGAATGTGACACCGTAGATTGCATCTAATTTTTGGAGTGCGTCGGTTAGTTGGATTTCTCCACCCACACCAGGATTCGTTTCGTCGATTTTGTCGAAAATGTCCGGCAATAATACGTATCTACCCATGATTGCTAAATTTGACGGTGCTTGGTGCGCCAATGGCTTTTCCACCAATTTTGTAATATTATAAACATTTTTTTCAACTTCATCTCCTTTGATAATTCCATATCTTTCTACTTTTTCCTTTGAAACTTCTTCAAGAGAGATAGCGGATGAACCATACTTTTCATAAACATCAATTAACTGCTTAGTACAAGGAACCTGGCCTTTAGTAATAGAATCACCCAAAAGGACGGCAAAAGGTTGACCATCAACGTGTTTTTTTGCACAGTATATTGCATCACCTAATCCTTTTTGTTCTTTCTGCCTTACGTAGCAGATATCTGCCAAGTCTGTGATTGCACGAACTTGTTTTAACCTATCATCCTTACCTGCACTCTGCAAAGTCTGTTCAAGCTCAAATGACTTATCGAAATGATCTTCAATAGATCTCTTATTTCTACCTGTGACAATTAAAATATCATCAATACCAGAAGCCACAGCTTCCTCAATAACATACTGAATTGTCGGTTTATCATAAACAGGCAACATCTCCTTAGGTTGAGCCTTAGTAGCGGGCAAAAATCTAGTTCCAAAACCCGCAGCAGGGATAACTGCTTTCAAACTTAATACCTCCAAAATACTTTGTTATATATAATATTTTATAAAATATTATAAATATGTTATTAAATTATAAAACATAATATTAACAAATGAAATAGTTAGATAAATTAAGTAATAAAGTAATTAAAAATATAAATCAATTAAAAATTGATAAACAGTACAATAACTTTTTATTGAAAAAGAATACACTATTGCACCATAGAATATCATCAAATAATAAAAATTAATTTCAATAATATAATTTAAATAATATATTAAACAAAAGTTTATAACATAACTTTTAAAAAAAATAAGTGGATTTTATGAATTTAATTAATGAAAATGGAAGATTTTTATTAGAAGAAATAGTTAAAAAAAATTTTTCATCAAAATACAAAGGTTCTGTTTTAGGAATATTATGGAGTGTTTTAAAACCATTATTAATAATGATTATTTTAACTATCATCTTTTCAGCATTATTTACAGGCCGTGTTGAAAATTATCCAGTTTACCTCTTATCAGGACGTTGCATCTATGATTTTTTTAGTGCCGCTACTAATGTAACTATGATGGCCATAAAAGGAAATCAGAATATACTCAAAAGAACACCCGCCCCAAAATTCATATTTATATTAGGGGGAGTTATCTCCGAGTTCTTAAATTTCATAATTTCATTAATTATTTTATTTGGAGTAATGCTTGTAACTGGATCTACATTCTATTTGACAATACCATTAGCAATTATACCTATAATTTCAGTATTCCTATTTATAACTGGAATTGGATTTATTTTATCTATTGTATGTGTGTATTATACAGATATCCAACATTTATGGGGAGTAATTACTATGATGGTAATGTATGGTTGTGCAATTTTTTATCCAATGGATATAATTCCAGAACCATTCCATAGTGTTATGATTTTGAATCCAATGTTTTGGATTATTGACCAATTTAGAGACTTTGTTGTTTATGGTGCAATTCCAGATTTACTTAATATAGTCAACTCACTTTTAATATCTGTGATTGTTTTATTGCTTGGAATTATAATTTTTAAAAAATATGAGAAAAAAGTTACAATGAAATTCTAGAGGATTAAAATGAGTTTAGATAATAATTCAAAAATTAAAGAAAATAATTCATCATATGAAATAAATAATAATGTAACTTCTCAACAACAAATAGATGGAACAAAAACACAATTTAAAACCCGAACAATAGAAAAACCAAAAATACAAAAAGAAAAACAAAATATTGATTCCATCATATCAAACATAGTACCTGATTCAGACAGAAAAATTTCAATTGAAGTAACTAATCTGGATTTAACATTTAAAGTTGAAGCTGAAAAAGTTGATACACTAAAAGAAACTTTTATTCGCACTTTAAGAAGGGATAAATCCAAAATAACGAAAATACATGCTTTAAACAACATTTCATTCAAAATTTATAAAGGAGAAAAAGTTGGAATTATCGGATATAACGGTGCTGGAAAATCAACTTTATTAAATGTTATTACTGGCATATACCCTCCAGACAAGGGAGAAGTAAAAACATATGGTTCCATTTCACCTTTATTATCATTAGGCGCCGGTTTTGATCATAATTACTCAGGAAGGCAAAACATATTATTAAACGGAGCAGTTCTAGGATACAGTAAAAAATTCGTAGAAAGCAAAATGGATGAAATTATAGAATTTTCCGAACTTGGAGAATATATTGATATTCCTATCAAAAATTATTCATCAGGTATGCTTGCAAAACTTGGTTTTTCAATAGCTACTGCAGTAAACCCAGATATTTTAATTGTTGATGAAATTTTAGGAGTTGGAGACGTTAACTTCAAGAAAAAAAGCAGAGATAAAATAAAATATTTAATGGACAGTGGCACTACCGTATTATTCGTTTCACACTCCATCCCACAAGTCAGAGACATCTGTGATAAAGCCATCTGGATTGACCATGGAAACATGGTGGAAATGGGTGAAGTTAACGAAGTTTGTGATCATTATCTTAAAGATGCTGAAAAGGCAAGCAATGAACAGTTGGCTAAAATTCAACTTAGATAATTTTTTTTATCTAATCCTTTTTTATCCATTCGTAAACCCTTTTACAGTTGTTTCTATCATTAAATTTAAAGAATTCGTCGACTCTTTTTTGATATTTTTCTTCCATTTTACAATCAGATTCCAAATATTTACTTATTTTATCAAACAAATCATCAGTATCTTCTATTACATCACCAAATCCCATTGTCTCATAGTCAAAGTAGTTTTCCTCATAATGATAATCATCACGGGCTCTGTAATAGATTAACGGTTTTTTCAGATAAGCAAAATCAAAGAATACTGATGAATAATCAGTTATTAATAATGCTGCATTATTTAATAGCTCCTGATATGATTCTTCAGTTGATAACTTGATGTTTTCATTAATATCCAATAAATCCCTATATCTTTCGTCACTATCACCCATGTACTGGTCCAATTCAGGATGAGGTTTGAAAATTATCCGATATCCGAATTTATCCGCCAGTTCAATCAACTTTTCACTGCTCAACATTGAGTTTAGGCTTTTGAAATATTCAGAGTGTAGAAATGCCTCCCTGTTTCCCCTTAAGTACTTACGCCATGTCGGAATAATCAGTATCTCCTTTTTGACATTATCATTTTTCAGATTGTCATATCTAGGAAAACCCAATACCTGAACAACATCCTCATCAAATGTATATCCTTCATCAAAAAATGATTCCCTTTCCTTTTCAGATACTGTAACTATCAAAGATAAGTTTTTATCATATTTTGTCAGCCACCCAGAAATATTGTCCTTTGTAACACCGTGCTGCAAGAAATACAGTTGATGAGTCAATAATCCTGCATAAAATGGTCTTTCATCTTCACCATATACAAAAAACGGATTGAGAACCGTTTCATAAGGATGTGTAGAAATTATTTTATCGGCAAATAAATAATATAATTTGTGCTTCAGTGATTTGTAACCTAAAACATTGCCTATTTTCTGCATTGCTTTATAATCCTTACTGTCCTTTTCCAGAACAAAGTATTTTTCAATACCATCATCAATATTTTGGGCATATCTGAACAGATGCATTGCATTGTCATCGGCCACATTTTCACGATCCATAAAGAGATAAATATCGTTTTTTCTCTTAAAGAACAGATATGCAAAGAGATACAATAACCTTAACCCGAATGCTCTTCCGGAAAATTCCTTGTTAGACTTTAAAATTTTAAATATCACACATAATTCTCTTTTAATCATTGATTTGAATGCATATGGCCGGATATGAAATAGGTTATTATCAAATACGACCATCAAACCATCTTTAATTAAATAATTGCTTATTTCAGACATTCTGGCATGATTTGAAAATTTGATTTCATTGAAGACTGATGCAACATTGTCTTTACTGAAATTAGTGGCATCACCATCTTTGTGATAATTTGTTTTAATTTTTAGTTTAAATTCCTCACAATCAGTTATTGGAATTTTAAATTCAAAATTGTATTTGAATCTCCATGGAACATCCAAATAAGTAGTGTCTTCCCTTGGAGTGTATTTGACATACTTTGCAATGAATGATTCTTTTTCACCATTTTTTTCCTTAATGGCTTCAAATGACATGTTCTGATTATCAAAATTGGTGTGCAACAAGCCTGCCAGAGTCAGAACACCATCTTTAATGGCCACTATATCCATCCAAAGGTTATGGCGGGCAAGACTGTCAATCTGATAAGTATTTGTTTTGAAAAAGACATCCCCGTCACGGCATTCCACATGCAAATCCTTTGTCTTGAAATGAAGGAAAAACGGTAAAAAATTAGTATTTGTAACAAATCTGTTGTGAATGATTGCTGAGTCACGGATATAACTAGTTACCTGATTTAAATAATCCCAGAATTCATCTTTTTCTTCTTCAGTTTCCAAAACATCCAAATTAGGCTGTTTAAGCATCCACTGCAGATCATAAGCCAGAGTATACTGGAGGAAGTTTGGAACTTCACCTTCCTTCTCCAGTGCATAATTGATGAGTTCAAGATAATAATACTTTAATTTATCTGTGAAATACTCCTTTTTGGTATCAACATTATCCATTGTCGAAGCAGTATCTTCCCTTTTCCTGTAATAATACATTGCAGTATTGACAAGACCGTATTTCTTCTTTTCCAAAAGCAGTTTATTTATTAAAATTGAATCTTCGGAAAATGAAACATTTGTTGGAAAAGTATATTTTTTAAGGACATCCTTTTTAAAAAATGCAGAGGATGAAGATAACTGAGGATAATTCGGCTCTTCAACCAAATCGACAACCCTTGTTTCACTGAATTTAGGGTTCAACATATGAGAGGATGTTTTTCTTCCGAAAAATTTCATAGGGATTGCAACAAGATCTATTTCACTGTCATGGTCTTGGAAAAATTCATAAACATCTTCAAAGGCATTTTCGGAAATGCAGTCATCACTGTCAAGAAAATTCACATATTCCCCTTTGACGTGTTTTATTCCGTTGTTACGTGCACTGGCCTGGCCTGAATTTTCCTGTGATATTACCTCAATGTTATCAGGATATGTTTTCTGATATTGCAGACAGATTTCCTTTGAATTGTCAGTGCTTCCGTCATCAACCAGTATCAGTTGAATATTCTCTTCAAATCCTATGCTCTGATTAATAACTGAATCTATAGCAGGTCTTAAAAATTCACCAGTATTGTAAATAGCCATTACTACTGAAAATTTAAAATATTGATTTTTAGCCAATTTATCCCCCTCATTACAATCAAAAAAAGATTTTTATATATAAATAGATATATTCAAAAGATATTATTTAAAATTTACCTATCACAACATTAATTAATAGTTATCAATAAAGTATAATAATATTTACAGTTGAGGGGGAAGTTATGGTAAGTAATTTTACTGTTTTTGGTTCATGCACATGCAGAGATCTGTTCTACAGCGAAGTGAACAAAAATTATAAAGATTATTTTTCTATTGGCCGAACAGGAATCCGACTATCTTTTATAAGCATAATGCAGAAACCTATTGAAGTTTCAGATGAAACTGTTAAATTATACCCTGAAAACAACAAAAACATAAACTTTTCAACATGGATATGGAACGACCTGACCAAAGTCTTTCTTAGAGATTTGAAAGAAAACAAATTCGAATACATGCTGATTGACACTTATTATGACGTGAACTTCGGAATCGTTGAAATAGACAACAACCAGTACATTACCAACAATATAAAACTGAACAAAACAGATTTCTTTAAAAATTTAAAACATAAACGCTTTTTAAAAATTAACACAGACACCGAAGAGTATTTCGAACTATGGAAAAAGAATTGTGACTTGTTTTTCAAATATTTAAATGAAAACTGCCCTGATTTGAAAATTATCCTAAATCCTGCAAGGCACGTTTCCCAAATGCTTATGGCAGACGGATCTGTCAAAGAAATCAAATCATTCAGAAAGGAGGCTGAAAGATACAATCAATATCGTGACCTGTTGGATGAGTATATCCTGGAGAATTTTGATGTTGACGTTCTGGAATTTGACAAAAGCACCAGAGCGTATGAAAAAACCCTATGGGAAGTATCATCCCTCCATTATGAGCCAAGATACTTTGAAGACATGACAAAACAGCTGAACGACATCATCAAGCGTAATGAACTGTTAGGTGAAACTGAAGAACTAAATAAGAAAATCAGACGCTATAAACGTGAAAAACTTCTGAATGAAATCAGGCTGAATAATGAACGAGATATTAATGCAAAAATCAGTGAACTGGTATCCAAAAAGAACATGAGCATTAATTATTCGGATGAACCAATCCAAAAAGTTACACTTACAGATAATGAAACCCAGCAGGAAAAGATTAAAAAATCCCTGAAAAAATTCAGAAACCACATCAGACATTAACTATGTTCTAAAATCCATTCATAAACCCTTTTTGAATTATTTTTATCTGTATACTTGAAGAATTTATCCACATTATCCTTAAATTCATCTTCCATGATGCATCCGTTATTTAAATAGCTCCTTATTTTCAAGAATAAACCAGAATTATCCTTAATAACCTCACCAAAGCCCATTGTTTCATAATCGAAGTAACCGTCATCATAGTGGTAATCATCATTCGGCTGGAAGTATATGACCGGTTTTTTCAAATATGCAAAATCAAAGAATACTGATGAAAAATCAGTTATAAGAAGTTGTGATGAATTGAAAAGGTCCTGATATGAATCATCACGAGAAACAGCAACCCTCTCATCAATTGTTAACAGATCAAAATATTTCACCAGCTCGGCATGTGGCTTGAACACAAGTTTATAGCCTTCATTTTCAATCAAATCCAATAATTGGGAATTATTCAAAACATCATGCAACGAACTGTAATAATCTGAATTCACAAATGAATTTTCACTGTCAAACTGCAGTCTCCATGTTGGCATAAATAGTATCTGCTTTTTGGCCAGATTGCTTTTCAGATTGTCGTATCTCGGAAAACCTACAACAGGAATTATGGACTCATCATAATTGTAACCCTCTTTCAAGAAGGATTCGCGTTCATAATCAGAAACAGTGACAATCATTGACAGATTGTGATTATATTTCTTGACAAATCTGGATATGTCATCTTTTGTTACACCATGCTGCAGGAAGAACTGACTGAATGACTTGAAACCGGCATACAATTCGGGTTTCTTGTCGAAAAACGGATTTGTGAAATCATCATTTACATATGATGAAATGATATTTTCTGCAAAGAGATACAGTACTCTGTGTTTCAGGGAATTGAATGGAACAATTTTCTTGTCAATCCTTTTGAGTTCAGCAAAAGACTCGGAATTTTTCTTGACAACAAAATATTTCTTAATTCCGTCGTTCTTTGCGACACTGTATTTAAAAAGGTGTTTTGCATTGTCATCTGCAAATTCCGGACGGTCATTGAAAAGCCATATCCTGCGATTGCGGTAAAACGGATATAAAATGAAATATATAATCCTCATGAAAACGGAATACATGAAAAAGTCCGGACGGTCTGAAAGAATCTTTTTAACATTACTGTACTCATATTTAAGCATCATCAAAGGATTATACGGTAAGACATGTAATTTTGAGTATTGGAACAGCACCATATACGGTTTTTTAACCATATATGCACTGAAATCTGATAAAGGTGCACTGTGATTCATTCCAATTGTTGATTCAAACCAAACAGAAGTGCTGTCATCGGTGTAATTCACCATGAACTTTAACGAGTACTTTTTGTTTGGTGTTATCGGAATGCTTACATCAAAATTGGTACAGTATTTCCATACAATATCCAGGAAATAATGGGTGTTTCGCTCAGGAGTATTGTATTTGACCTTGCGGCACTCATATTCCCTGTCTTCAACAATCAGTTTAATGGTAATGTTGTCTCCCAAAAAACCGGAAAGGAATATTCCGGAAATGTTTAACATGTTATTTTTTATTTCAACTATATCAAGCCATATTTTATGACGGGTGAATATGTCGTATTCACACTCACCGACATTTAGTGAAAGGTCATCATCATAACTGATGAATTTTTCTTCACCGAGCATGTATAAAAAGAAAGGATAGACATAGAATGTGATGTTTTCATTATCGTAAACTACCTCCTTTTTAATATAGCTTAAAACTTCATCAAGAGTATCCCTGAACTCTTTTATTTCTTCATCACTGTCAAATACTTCCAGGCGCTGCACCCTTAAAAGCCACTGCAAATCATATGCCATCAGATACTGTATGAACAGAGGAACTTCACCGCACTTTTCCATACAGTAATCAATCAGATGCAGATAAAACCCTTTCAGCCTGTCGGTATAATATCTCTTTTTGGATTCAACACCATCAACAGTGGAATTTTTGGTAATTCTCTGACGGTAGTAATAGTTTGCAGTGTTTATTACACCATACTGTCTTTTTTCAAGCAGAATCTTGCTGATTATCAGTGCATCTTCAAGGTTGACAAGTTCGGTGTCAAATTCATAGTCCTTAATCGAGTCATATCTTATAAAAGATGATGAAGAGGAAAGCAGAGGATTGTTGGGATCATCATCCAAATTAATAACCCTGCTTGTTTCAAACTTGTAGTTTAGACGGTGCGGTCCTTCAACCCTTTCAAACAGCATCATGGGAATGGCTACAATATCAATTTCACCATCATGTGCTTCAAAAAAATCGTAAACGTCCTTCAGAGTGTTTCTTGATATGTAGTCGTCACTGTCAAGGAAGTTTACATATTTTCCCTTTGCATATTTCAAACCAATATTACGGGCACTGGCCTGACCACCGTTTTCCTTTTCAATTACAATGACATTTTCAGGATATTTCCGTTCGTATTCTCGGGCTATTTCAACTGATCTGTCTTTGCTTCCATCATCAACCAGTATAAGCTGGATATTGTCTTTAAAATTCAGTGTTTGCTTAACTATCGAATCAACGGATTCACCAAGGTAATCTTCGACATTGTATACTGCCATTATAATTGAGAATTTGAACTGATAACCACTCATTTAAATTACCCTATTTAATTGAGAATCTATTTCTGCGTTTGTTTCTTATGAATAATTTTTGAATGAATTCCAATCTGTCATCAACTGTTAAATCCTTGATAATTCCATCAATCTGATTCAAATCCAAAGTCTCCTCACCTTCCGGATGGAAACAGAACACATCGCTTTTATATGATGAAAAATTAAGTGTATCTTCTGCATTATAAGAACCTGTGAAGTCCTTAGTGAAAAATACATCATTACCAGTGACCTGTGCAGGATTGCCGATTACATTATTATTTGATTTTACACTTGTATTTGGTGGAACAAATGTGTGAACACCCACAATAGCCCCAGAACCTATTTTTGCACCTCTTGAAATGTATGAAAAGTGATCAAGCCATACATGGTCTCCGATAAATACACTTTCAGAGAAATTGACCCTTTCCTTTGAGCTGACTTCATAGACAGGTATTGTATCACAGGTTCTTATGTTGATGCTGTTTCCGATAATCCCATCATCACCAATGATAAGATTTTGATGCTCCTGAATATTTATTTGAAGCTGTGTTCCAACCTGGTTGTCCCTTCCAATGAAAATAGTTGAATCATTTCTAACAATAATGTTCAGCATGTTGTAATCGCCGTATTGAGTGTGTGACAAATATACTATCGAATTGCTTCCGACAAAGGAAATGTCTGAATTTTTTAAAACAATATTGTCTTCACAGTACAATATGTTGTTTGCACCGTAAAATTTGATTTCAGAGTTTGTCAGTTCGAAATTTCCTAAAATTTGATTATCAGCCAACTTTCCAATATCAGTTACATCTTTAATGGATTCCATAAAATACTCCCTCATTTTTTTAAAATTATTAATAATATCTAATTTGCAAAATATTTATATTTATTTAAACAACCATTTCAAAAGAAAATTTAGAATTATAAAAATATAAAAATATTCAATAATATTAAATAAAAATAAATTTTTTACAATCATTAACTGAAAAATTGATTATTTTACAGTTAAACATGATAAAATTTTGAAGTTAATATAATAAAATTATATAAACTATTATATATCTCCAACAAAAAATATATAAATGTTATATAATTAATTGAGGAGGAAAATATGAAGATAAATTACAAAATTATCTCATTATTATTAATACTGTTTGTAATCTCAATAGCTGCAGTTTCCGCAGCAAACGATGAAAATCAAACGATTGCAGAAACAGCAGATGATAATGATGAAATAACAATTGATGAGGTATCTGAAGATAATTTAAAAGATGGTGAACAAGGAACATTTACCGAACTTCAAAATATAATGTGGAATTCCAAATCAGGAGATACAATAACATTAGATAAAGATTACGCTTATGACAGTGATTATACCAGATCCCAAATTTCTATTGATGTAGATTTAACCATTGATGGAAATGGAAATACTATTGATGCAAAAAATAAAGCAAGAATATTTTATGTAAACCCAAATACAGTTAAATCAGCCACTTTCAAAAACATTAATTTCGTTAATGGTAATATTGAAGGTGCCGGAGGAGCGATATTCAGTAAAGTAGCTACAATTACAATTACAAATTGTACATTCACCAACAATAAAATTAATAGTAATACGGGCGGAGCACTTTACATTGAAGGCAATAATGTAAAAATAAGTGATTGTACATTTACTGGAAACACTGCAAAATCTAGTGGTGGAGCAGCATATATAATTGGTAATAAAGTAACAGTTTCAAACTGTGTTTTCGATGAGAATGAAGCAAAATCATCATTAGGCGGTGCCTTAGCCATTTTTGGTGACGGAAATACGGTTACAACTTGTACATTCACAAATAATGTTGCAGGTCGTGATGGTGGAGCATTGGATATGGAAGGAACAGAAGTTGGAACCAAAGGTTCCAAAAATACTGTTAAAGACTGTACATTTACAAGTAATACTGCTGTATTTGGAGGAGCTCTCGGTTTAAATGCCAAAGATGCAACTGTAATCAACAATGTTTTTACAAAAAACAAAGCAATATACAGTGATGCTGAAAAAACCAATTGTGGTCTTGGTGGTGCGGTAAGAGTTAACGGAGAGCAAAACAACAACTTTGACAATAACACATTCACAGACAATACTGCTTATAGAGCTGGGGGTGCAATTTATATTGAAGACACTGATGCAAAATTCACCAACAATAAATTCGCCAACAACAAAGCGGAAAATAGTGCTGGTGGAACTATAAACATAAAAGGTAATAATGCCATTATTTCAAATAATGAAATTGCCGAAACTAGTGCTGAAAGTGGTGGAGCAGTTTATTTAGAAGGAGATAATGCCAAAATTACTGAAAATACAATCACAAAAGCAACATCAAAACAAGCTGGTGGTGCAATATACTTACAAGGAGCTTCTGCAACAATAAGTGAAAATAAAATCAATGAGAATACTGCGGGAAAACTTGGAGGAGCAATCTTTTTAAAAGGAGCAAAAGCAACTATAACCAAAAATACTTTCAATAAAAATAATGGAAACAATGGTGGAGCAGTTTATTTAGAAGGAGACAATGCCAAATTTACTGATAATGAAGCAACTAACAATATTGCAGGCAATCGTGCAGGTGCTTTAAGAGTTTCAGGTGCTAATGCAAACATACAAAATAATTACTTTGAAAAAAATACTGCTGGTAAAGAAGGAACTGCAATTTATGGTGATGGATCAAACCCAACAGTTACTAAAAATACATTCATTGATGCTAAAAAAACTGATGGAACATTAAAATGGAATCAAAATCCACAATTTGTTGGAAACAATTTCACTGCAGATGTTGACACTGGAAAAACTGAAACAATTATTTCCGCAAAAGATACTACTTACAACATTCTTGTAGCAAGTAAAAAAGTCACAGCTACCTTAAAAGATGCTGACGGAAATGTACTTTCAGATAAAGAATTAACATTCACAATTAACGGTAAAACTTTAACTGCAAAAACTGATGCGAAAGGTATTGCAACTGTTACACCAACTTTAAAAACCTCAGGTTCATATGCTGTTTCAGTTAACTATGCAGGAGATGACACTACCGAATCTGCAAAATTCGATACTGCAAAAATAACTGTTAACAAAGACAAACCTAAAGTCAAAATGGCTAAGAAAACTTTCAAAAAATCTGCAAAATCTAAAAAAGTTTCATTTACCCTTAAAACTTCAGCCGGAAAAGCAATAAAAAGTAAAAAAATTACTTTCAAAGTTAACGGTAAAAAATACACTGCCAAAACCAATAAAAAAGGTGTTGCAACTGTAAACCTAAAATTAACTAAAAAAGGCACTTTTAAAGTTAAAGCCAGTTTTGCAGGAGATAAAACCTACAAAGCAGTTTCAAAAACTGTTAAAGTAGTTATTAAATAAAATCAATAAATTAACTGCCAAATCGGCAGTTTTCCTTTTTCTTTTTAAAACATTACCATTTAATAATAATAAACTTATAAAAAAATTAAGTCAATATTGTCTAATGATGATTTAATTAATTTAAAACTATTTTCAAAATATCTAAAAAATGAGTTTATGTCATTTTTTCCCTCCAAAAAAACCTATTTTAACCAAAAAACTATTATATTAAAGGATTTCAAATATAATATCGAACCAAATATAAACAAAATGTAATAAATAAATTACATTATTATGGAGGTTAATATAATGAAATTAAATATAAAAGTTATTTCATTATTATTAATATTATTCTTCTTATCATGTTCAATCGTATCAGCACAAAGTGATGATAACCAAACGATGAGCATATCAGAAGATAATACTGATATTGTTGGAATAACTGATAATGAAGTTGTTAGTGCTTCTGAAACTAAAACATTTACTGATTTACAAAGTGAAATTACAAATACATCCCAAGGAGGAAAAATTAGTTTAGATAGTAACTACGACTACAATAGCGATTTTGATAAAAATGGAGTCGTTATTGATAAACAAATAACCCTTAATGGTAATGGATACACATTAGATGGTAAAAAAACTGGTAGAATTTTAACTATCACAGCAGATAATGTTGTTATTGACAATGTTAAATTCTCCAATGGTTACACTGCTGAAAATGGTGGTGCAATCATTTGTACAGGTAAAAATTTAACTGTTAAAAATTGTGTCTTCACAAGCAATTCTGCAAAAGATTCAGGTGGAGCAATATATATGCCAAGAAATAGTTCTACCATAAGCCACAATACTTTCAACAAGAATACTGCAGGATCAAGTGGTGGTGCAATCCTTCTTAGAGGAGACAATCATAAAATTGAATATAATGTATTTACAAGCAACCAAGCTACTGGAAAACTTGGTGGTGGAATGTACATTGTAGGAGATAACGTTAAAATAAATTACAATAACTTTACAAAAAATACTGCGCAATATACCGGTGGAGGATTCCGTATTGAAGGAGAACATTTGACAGTGACCCACAACAGGTTCCTTGAAAACCGTGCAGAAGAGTTCCTTGGTGGAGGAGCATGTGTTTTAGGACACCACAACACAGTATCAGACTGTTATTTCAAAGAAAATTATGCATTCCGTGACGGTGGGGGATTAGACTTTGAAGGACTAATCGTAGATACCGACGGATACTATCTAACAGCTAAAAACAACATATTCATCGAAAATAAAGTAACTGAATACGGTGGTGGATTAGGTATGAACTGCAGATACGGTACAATCACCAACAACACATTCCTAAGAAATGAAGCCGGAATACTAGGTGGAGGAATGAGAATTAACGGTGCAATAACAGTAACAGGTACAATATCTAAAAATACCCTTAAAGACAACACTGCAGGAACCAGTGGTGGTGGAATGTACATTATGGGTAACAGTACAACCATCAAAAACAACGTACTTACAGGAAATACAGCTAAAAACCTCGCAGGTGGAGGAATCAACATCCACGGTAAAAATAATGTATTTTCCAATAATGAATTCACATCAAATACAGCAGGAACCAGTGGTGGAGCAATGTATTGTGAATGTACAAACAGTAAATTCACAGGAAACACCGTAACCAAATGTAAATCAGGAAGCAGTGGTGGAGGATTCTACATTAGCGGCAAATCAAATACCGTTAAAAATAACAAATTCACATCAAACTCCGCAGGAACTATCGGTGGAGGTCTTCAGATTAAAAGCAGAAGCGCTAAAATCACAGGCAATACATTTACTAAAAACAGTGCGAAATCCAGTGGTGGAGCAGCTTACGTTGAAGGAAAATACGTTACTCTTTCAAGCAACAAATTCACATCAAATACCGCTAAAGACAATGGTGGTGCAGTAAGATTCTTCGGTAATAAGGCAACTGTCAAAAAGAATACCTTTTCAAAAAACAGCGCTAAAACCGGAAAAAGTATTTTTGGAACCGGTAACTATTATAAACTCAGTTCAAATAAATTTAAAAACAGTAACAAAAATGCACAGGTAAAATGGAACAAATACAATGAACCAACCCATTTCTCAATTCCAGTAAAATACATTGAATTCAATACAAAAAGTAAAAAGATAACTGCAACACTGCTTGATTCAGACAATGACCCTATGGCAAACAGATACGTAACCCTTACAATTAATGGACATTCTTATTATTTAAAAACAAATAAGAAAGGACAAGTAAGTAAAACAGTATCCTACAAGACCATCAAAAAATATAAAGTAAAAGCCAAGTTCAGTGGAGCCAATTTATATAAGAGCACATCCAAATCTTCCAAGTTTTACATTACAAAAGTAAAAACAAAGATTACAGCTCCTAAGAAAACCTTCAAAATATCCGATAAAAAGACAGTAACAATTACACTTAAATCAAGCACTGCCAAAAAAGCTTTAAGTAAGAAAAAAGTAACTTTAAAAGTCAATGGTAAAACATATAAGGGAACTACAAACTCCAAAGGTAAGGTAACACTTACAGTCAAACTAACCAGTGCCAAAACATTCAAATACACTGTCAAATATGCCGGAGACAAGACTTATGCATCAGTCAGTAAATCCGGAAAAATTATCGTTAAAGCATAGCATCATTTAATTGATGCTCTATTTTTATTTTTTTTAGAACTCCACAGATAAATTCAACTCAAATTTATATATATTATAATCGCCAAAAATGTAATTATTGAGTGATTATAATGACTTTTAAAGAAAAAATTTTATCTAAAAGTAATTCTTACAATTATTATAAAGAAAAAAATGATTCATTGGTTAAGGAAATCGAAAACCTTAAAAAAGAATTGAAAACAACACAAAACAAGAACACCACATTAACTAATGAATTAGATAAAGTTAAAAATATGACTTTAAGGGAAAAATTCAGAGAGTTATATGCGAGACCAAGCGGATTCTGCGGTTATGCATATGTGGATTATTATTTCCAAGAAGATTTTGAAGATAAATTTAAAAACATCACCCAACATTTGGATTCAGAGTCAAAATACTTTTTTAAATGGCTTTATATCAGAAGTGTTGCATCAAATATCGTCACTCAAGAAACAATGTATTCAAAACAGGAACTAGCAGACCAGAAAAAATACTGGGACTATAAACTAGCACACACATCAGAAAATCAAGTTGGAGAATACAAATTCACCGGAGGATACAACCTCCACCCGTTTGTCGACTTGAACCTGAATGATGCTGATGCAGAATTTTTAAAGGACAAAGACATCATAGATGCAGGGGCTTTTACCGGAGATACATCAATACCTCTGGCAAAATACACTACAGGCAATGTCTATGCCTTTGAACCGTTTGACGAGTCATTTGAACTGTTGAATAAAAATATCAAAGACAATAATATAAACAATGTGATTCCTGTTAAAAAATCTCTTGGAAACAAGGAAGGCATCCAAACATTATATCTTTCAGGAACTAATGTTCAGGGAATTACCAGTGATAAAAATGCCCGAAAATATGACACTGAATTAAAAGTTGAGGAAACAACCGTAGACAAATTTGTTGAAGAAAATGACCTGAATGTTGGTTTTATCACCATCGATGTAGAAGGCGGTGAAATGGATTTGCTTAACGGTGCATTAAATACAATCAAAACCCAGAAACCAATATTGAGCATAAGCATTTATCATAAGATTTCAGACTTTATGGGCATTATCCCATGGGTTGCAGATTTAGATTTGGGCTATGAATTTGAAATAGTCAAAGAACAACCTTGGGGATTCATTTCAGATACAAGTGTGCAATGCAGAGTTAAGCAATGATGCACATTATATTTTACTTTTTTTCTATTGAAAACAAATCTATTTTCACACCTAAAAAAATTTGAATGAAATTTTTAAAAATTTACAGAAAATACTCAAAAACTGATTTTAAATATTGAATTTGTGTTAATTTTATGTTAATCGACTGAAATTACATGAAATTTAACATTAAAACCTCAATTAATGTTAAATTTAGTTAATAAACATCATACATTCTTAGTTATGATAACATTAATATTTTTGTATTAAAATCAAAATAGATGAAATATTGAACTACATTATAAAAATTTGAGAAAACATACAAAATAAATTGAAAAAATAAGTAAGTTTAATAAGTTATATTAAAATTAAACCTGTTTTAATCCATTAAAAAATACCATAACCTTAATAAGGAAAAGGCAAATAAATAATTGTAATCTGAAAAAAATAATAATTTTGGTGAGTAAATGAAAATTAATATAAAAATTATTTCATTACTAATTTTATTTTTCATGACCTGTTCTATGGTTTCAGCAAGTAATTTTGATAACCAAACATTAGGACACTATGATGATGGAAATGACATAATTGGTAATGATCAAACTATCGAACCCATAAAAAATGGTAATGATAACCAAACTACAGATGATAACGGGTCAGATAATGAAACCAACCATGACCAAAATAACAACGAAACATCAGGTAACCAAACTGATGAAAATGAAACAACAGAAAATAACGAAACAAACAACAACACAGACACAAACACAACAAACAACGAAACAAACAACGAAACAAACAACAACACAGACACAAACACAACAAACAACGAAACAAACAACAACACAGACACAAACA
>SUTL01000078.1 GCA_015062925.1 Methanobrevibacter thaueri | reverse complement strand
AAACATAAACTTCAGCAACAATAGCATTACCATCATCAATATCTACTTCAGCATCGGTAACATATGAGTCTTTATCAATATAAACACTTCCAATTACACTTTCAATGATATTATAATCATCATCATAATAAGTAGTGTTTAATTCATAATAACCAGATGTAAGATTTAAATCATTTTTAAAAATATAATATCCATTATAACGGTCATATTTATATCCCATCATATCTGTATTATATTCCATGCTGGCAAGTGTTTTATTAAAATAAACGTCTCCAGTATTATCATCAATAACAACTAGCCTTCCGGAATCCATTTCTTTACCGGTTTCCAGTCCGGCAACTTCTTTGTATGTTATTAAACCATCATTAATATATAATGATCCTTCATCATCACCATCATCATCTTCTGACAGCAAATCCGTGTTATCCACAGAAGATTCTATTGAATCTCCATCATCAATTACTGTTAGATTATCCGACACTATATCGTCAGTTGCGCTAACAGCACCAATTGTTAAAACTGCTAATAACATGAATGTTATAAGCATTATTTTTTCTAATTTCATAATTAACCAACTCAAATTTATAATCAATTATAATTTTGAATACAATTATAATTTTTATAAATATACCTATTTATAATTTAATATTATTCCACTAACATAGTATTTTTATTTTGAAAAATATGAAAAAATAATAATTATTTTCAAAAATATTAATAATACTGAAAATAACTAAAGTTCACAACAAAAATCATACTAAAAACAATATTTACCTTAAAAAACCGTCAAATTTAATTAATTAAACCAAAATAACCATAATACCACGTGATGACAATGACAAGCAATATTAAAAATATATTAAAAACACTCAAAAAAGACTCAGAAATAATCTACACTGAACAATTCCTAGAAGAAATAGAAAAAAGAAACTTACTTGATGGAGAAATAGAAGACCTAATATTATTAAAAAAACCGAAAAAAATTAAAAAATATACTAAACATGAAAACCGATACCAAATAACCTACGAATTGAATAAATGCAGCGACATAATCATCATCATAGACCTCTTCAACAATACAAAAATAATTCTAATCTCAAGCATACCAATCAACAAAAAATATAAACCCGAATATCAGGAAAAACCACTCGATTTAACAAGCACATATGATATGGCTTTTGACATTCTAAATCTGGAATCAACTGACACTTACAGATATTTACAAAGTATTGAAGTTGATGAAGGAATCTATATTGATTGGGATAATTGCGGAACACCAATAGGCATGGAATTAATTTCTATTTCTAAAAAATTTAAATTGAAAGCAAGGAAGTTTTCATCCTCGATTATTGAAGGAACATTAACCATAACAAAAAACACAATTAAAATTGAATTAACCAATACATTGAATGTTGTGAATTTCAAACCAAGACATTTTGAAAGTGAAACTGAAAATACTTTAAAAATTCCTGAGGGGAAATTCAATTTTAAAACAAAAATCATACCAGATTAACATCCAAAATAAATACATTTACCTAAAAAATAATCATATTCATAATAAGATCTATTTAATTTAATTAAAGATTTAATCAATATAATCAACCAGACCATGAAATAATAAAAATAACTCAAAACCCATATATATGCAAGTCAAAGTTTAAAACATTACAGAATTACAAGTTAAAAACAAAGTTGATTTGAACTTATTTTTTATAAATAAAGAATAATATTGCTTTAATCTTGTTAAAAGTTTATATACTATTGAATTAATATATTATATGTGCATATGCAATGTTTAATAAGATTTCATGAAATCTCAAAAAACATAATTTTTTTGAGGGAAAAAATGATTTTAAACCAAAATATTCATCACCCAAACGATGTTACAAACAAATATTTCTCAGAAATAATGCCCGAAAAACTTAATCACTACTTTAAACTTCCAGGAGAATTCATCAGAAATTTCCCAACAAAAATTTTCCTAAGAAACGGCAGCGAACGAGAAATAGATTGGATGATGCTAACAAAACAAAACCAAGAAGAAATGCTAACACTAGTTGAATTCCAATCATACCCAGTAAACAAAGAAAAAATCAAAACAATCGCAGACTGTGCAGATTACAGTAAAACATATTATCATCGACCAGTATGTGCGATAATCATCATAACCGAAGGTTATGAATCATCACAAAAAGAATATCGAAGAACTGCCTCAGATATTTTCAAACCAATTTATATCCACATGGATTGGAACGAAATAACCGAAAGATTAAATAATCTTGAAGCAAAAATACTTAATCAAGAAAAATTAACTGACGATGAAGCATTAGATATGGTCTTTTTACCAATGTTTGCACCAAAAAACAAAGCAAAAAAAGTCACAGAAAAAATAACACACCTATTCAGAAAAGACAACACCATAACAGGAATTTTTCGATGCGACATTGCTTTTAGCCTATCTATAATGATTAAAAAATATTTCAACCTAACACGAAAAGGAAAGGAGTTGTTAGAAATGATTAACCCTGAAATCAACATATCAAGACTAAAAGACGTGATTGACTTTGAAGTTGATTACATTAAAAGATCCTATGAAAAAGAACTAGCAGAAAATAAAAAAACTCTAGCAGAAAATAAACATGCTCTTGATATAACTAATCAGAAATTAGTTGAAAAAGACAAAGAAATCCGTGCTTTAAAAAATAAACTTAAAGAAAACGGCATAGAACAATAATAAATGAATTATATAATTTATTATTTTCTATATTTTTTTAAAAGAAAAAATTACGGTTACAATAATTGTTGCAATCATTGCAGATAATTTAAAACTCCCTCAGACTCCCTGTGAAATATACTCAAGTAATTAACAAATATACACCTGTAGGAAGTAATGAACTTTAATTTAGAAAATGAATGAAAAGGATAAAACATGACTTATAACAGAATTCAATATATTGATGCTTTGAAATTTATTGCGATTTTTGCAGTAATTGCAATCCATGTATTCAGTTTAAATACAGATGCTGAAATATTACATTTTAAAATCAATACCTTTCATCAGATTTTCCGTTTTGCAGTTCCAATATTCCTAATGATTACAGGAGCTTTATTTTTAAACAAACACATTAATCTAAAAGAATATTTCAAAAAGAGATTTAATAGAGTCATATATCCATTAATATTTTTCTCAATCTTATTGTTCGTTTTTTTTAAAAATACGGAATTTTTATATTATTATTGGTATGCATGGATGATGATTGGTGTTCTTTTCACAATCCCCATAATCAATAAGTTCATTCAAAATTCAACCGAAAAAGAAATAGAATATTATATAATTGTATTTGTATTTTTTTCAATTATACAACAGGTTTTCACAATATACAATATAAAATATGCATTGGATATTACTTTTTTTATAACTCCAGTTTCCTATTTAATACTTGGTTATTACTTATCCATTAAAGAATTTAAATCTCCAAGTAAAATAATATTAATTTCATTAGTAGTATTTGTTATTTCAACTATCTGTAAAATAAAATTTGGATCCTTTATATTCAATAATAGTTTCCACACATATCTTGATTTAAGTTTATTCCAAATTTTACAATCCACCGCCATATTTTTAATTATAAAATATTTATACTCATCAAAAGAAGGTATTTTTAAATCAATAAATAACCTCTTAAACTATCCTTTAATTAATAAAATCATTTTATCCATTAGTAAATCAAGTTATGGAATGTATTTAATCCAACATCCATTAATTTATAGTATAATTAAACCAGAATTTGTTAAATTATCTTTAAGTGGGAGTGGAACATTAATATTATCTATTATAATAATTATCTGCGTGTTTTTAATTTCTTGGATTATAATTATGATTTTGGGAAAAATACCTTATTTAAATAAGCTTATTGGTTACTACTAATCCCAATATCAAATTGAAAAGGAATGATTTCTAGACAAAGATACGTAAAACAAATCACAACTCACCACTAAGATGAGCAATCAACTCATCCAACTTATCCAACTGCAACCGAAACTCCTCCTCACGAGGAGAACCCCTAACCTTATCCAATTTATCCAAAATCTCTGCTCTTTTTTGCTTTGCAAGTTCTAATCTATTCATAAAATTATCCTCCAGATATTATTAATTATATTTTAGATTATTTAATCTTTTTTACTAACATAATCCAAGTTAATTAAACCATGATTAAATAATAATGTCTTAATAACTTCTTTAATAAATATTTCTAAATTGTTTTCTTCAATAAATTCATCTCCCGGAGTTAAAGAGAATGCTCCTACTGATGGAATAATCATGTTAGATTCAAAAAATTGTTTTGTTTTATTTCCTGGATATAAAACATAAGCCCCTTCTGTTTTTAAAATTGAATCTTTATAAGTATGCATTTTATAAATATCTCCATCTTTAAAAACATATTCTTTTTCTTCAAGAGAATCTCTTTTTTCAATTTCTTCATCAATATCATTATTTGATTCTATTTTACTATAAAAATCAACAATTTCCAATTCAGACCTATATTTTGCATCAAAATGAATATAATTTCTAAATTCACCAATTTTAACAAGTAAAGTATAATCTGGTTTGAAAGCTAATGAATAAGATCTATATTTTGAATTATCTGAAAATCTTAAGTTATAAAATAGATCTATTTGAATTTCATGACCATATAATATTAATGTAAATGTTTTACGAGAATTTGCACCTTTTTTTATACTTATCGACCATTGGTTTTTATTTATTTTGAAAACATCCTCAAAATTAATTTTTTTAATACTTAAATCATTTAAAACTTTCAATAGTTTAAAATAACACCAATATTCATATAATTCACTTAATTTCTTTTCAAAACCTTTGAATTGGTCATTAATTTCATTCCAATTTAATCTGAATGAAAATTCCAACATTAAAAAATATTGGAAAATCTCACGATACCCTTCTTTTTTTTGTAAAATCTGTGAGTTGAATGGAACATAATCCATTGATGAAATATGGTTGAAAAATTTACTTGACAAGTAATAACCAACTTCATCACGAAATAACATTAATTTATCCTCAATATAACCTTTAGGAGAATTTTCCATTAATTTATCAGTTAGATCACGAATTAATTCTAAAAAATATTTGAAAAATCTATTTTCTGGAACATCAATTATATCTTCATGTTTAGTTTGTTCTAATTCAGATGGAATATACCCATTTAATTTATCTACTATTTTAAAATCGGCATCAGATTTAAATAAATTATTTGGTTTGGTAACAATATTTTTCAATGTATTTTGATTAATATTTGATGCAAATGATATTGGAACTGTTTCAATATGATTTTTTAGTTGTGAATGTAAATTTTTAGACAAATATTCAAAAATTGAGGGTAAATTATCCTGTCTGAACAGATATTCTAAAAACATGAAATCTTCATATAATGTGTCTTTACTACGATTATCCAATTCAAATTCCTGATATAATGGAGAATTAACTTCAAAAATTAAACTTAAAGCATGTTGTGATAAATCAGCGATCATAGAAGAATATTGATTGAAATAATCTATTTTTTTAGATCGAACTTCTATTGGCATCTTAATTGAATTAACATCATCTTTTCTAACATCTAAAAAGGATTTACCCACATAACTTCTGAAATTTAATGTACCCACTAATTTAAATTTATTTTTATCGCCTAAAGAAAATCTAAATGGTTTAAAATGATTATTATTAATTTCAGTTAATGAATATAACACATCAAAAGAAGCTTTAGCATCGTTTGATTCAAATAATATCTGATATTCTGTTTCTTCTAATAACATTAATTTAGCAAAATTAGCATCAACATCAGGACAATAAATAATGGGAGTTATATTATCTATATCATCTGCAATTGGAATATTTTCTAATTGTATTAAATTAGAAATATTATTGTTTGAATGTGTTTTAGATTGATAATCCAAACAACTAACAGTCAATATTCCAATTTCATTAGAATTATTATCTGTTAAATTAATAATTACTTTTTGTTCAATCATTTTAAATCTTAATTAATAAATGAAACATATCTTTGATCAGATAAAATTTTAGACATGTTTTGAAGTTTAAATGCTGATGTAATGTATCTAGAATTATCATCAGAAACAATGAAATTTTTAGGATTTTCATTATTGTTTCTTTCACGAAGACAATTATTAAATAAATTATTTAATACATTTCCAATTGCTTTTTCAGATCCATGTAATTTAGGGAGGATCTTTTGTTTAATTTGAGCATCGAAATATCTCTCCCAATTATTCCATTCATCAGGTGAATTTTCATATTTCCATGCGACAACCATAAATCTTAGAATTTCATTGATAACTCTAAAACCAAAATCAAATGCGGATCCTTTAAGAGTATCCTGGAATATTGTAAGTTCCATTGCTATAGTATCCCATAAATTACCTTCTTGATAATTAATATTGGATAAAATAGCTTTTAAATCTTCAATATTTAATTGTGAAATATCCGAATCAATTAATGGAGATTGCAGATAATTAATATCTCCTTCAAAATCCCCTTCATCTAAATCAGAAGACATGTAATCCCAGGCAGATATTGTATCAAATTCAATAGTATTAGCTCTATCTAAAACTTTTGGTGAGAACATATAAGTTGTTTCATCAACATTAACTGTTCCAATGATAAATAAATTATCGGGCAATGCTAATGATTCATTATTACCATATAAAGGAATTTCCTCACCACTTTCAATAGCTGAAAGAAAATCTGCAAAATATCTCTCAACATGTGAAAGATTCATTTCATCTAAAATTAAAAAATAAGGATTACTCAGGTCTTTTTGAGCTTGTTTAATTAATTCATAAGCAGGAGTTGACTGGTATTCTTCAGTGATAACATTATAATAACCAACAATATTAGTATTATCAGTCCAATTAGCTCCAACAGGAACTATTTGATATTTTGAAGATTCATTTTCAATTAAATTAAATTTAGAATCCTGAATTGGATTTTCACAGTCAAATTCGGGTTTAAAACTTTCAAAATCAAAATCCTCAATTTTAAGTTCAACTTTCACTTCTTTTCCAATATTTTCTTTTAAATAATTTTGTAATAATTCATTTTTTTTAAATGATAATCTGGACAATACCCTGACTTTAGCATTAGAATAAATATCCTCCACAAAAATTTCACAATCATTATAACCATGTTTAAAAGGAATATAATGATAAAATTCTTTATTCATCATCCATTGTCTTGATTCAACAGCAGTTTTATTTGCTTTTTGATAAATAATAATTGAACCATCACTCTTTTCATAATCACTTAAAATTTTTTTGATATCTTCACATTTGATATTTAAATCAACAATACCTTTATCATTTTTTTCATATAATTCTTTAAAATAATTCTTTAAATCATTACTAGAGTAATATAATTGAACTCCAATATCAATACTTCCTTTAGCAGGAATATCATCTACTAAGATGTCGAATTTTAATTCACAATTTCTTATTGGAAGTAATTTTTCAAAATCATCTTTAGGAAGTGTCCAACCCATATTTTTCCAAGATGAGAAATTTGTTTTAGCTTTAACAGTGAAATATCCATTTTTAATGTTATTTACTTGATAATCATGACTATATTCTAATAAAAATTTTGCAAATAACTGGGATAATTTTGTTTTACCAGTACCGGAATTTCCAGTTAAAATTTCAAAAGGTTTAACTTTTAAAGATAATAAATAATTTTCAATTAAATTCTTATCAAAGAAATACCCATTATATATCAGATATTTATAAAATGAATCCATACTTATTTTTTCAGACATTATAAAAACCCATACGACCTAATTTAAAAATAAAATCAAAAAGATGATTTAATTAATACCATTTATATACATTACACTATTAAAAAATGTCGATCGTTATCAATTATTAATTAACAGATGAAAAATACTTCAAACTAAATCCATGTTTTAAAAAGATATAAAAATTATTAGCATTAATATATTATGTGTAAGAGGTGTGTTTAATTTGGTGGATTTAAAATAAAAATATATTGGGGGATTTTTTGGTTATGAAGTGTCAGAATTGTGATTGTGAGAATAGTGATGGTGCTCGGTTTTGTAAAAAGTGTGGTGCGAGTTTAACTGATTCGAATGATAAGAATAAGATTAATAATCGGATTATTATTGTTTTGATTGCTGTTGTGGTGATTGTTTTAGCTGGTGTTTTATTATATGCTAGTGGTGTTTTCAATTCTAATACTAGTTTGGAAGCTGGGGATTTTGAAGGGTTTGATTTGGATGTTCCTGTGGGTTCTAATTTTGTTTTGAAGAAATCTCATAATAGTAATCCTGATAATTTGTTTGTTCAGTATAATAATAATGGTGAGCATTCTGAGATTGTTGCTTTTCAGGTTGGTAATAATCTTTCAGAGGACAAAGTTACTTCTTTAGGAGAGTTTGTTGAGGCTAGTGGTGATCTTAGGATTTATAGGAATGGTAGTGATAATGATGGATTTTATATGGTGTTTAAAGAGGGAGTGGATGCGAATATTATTATTTATGGTGGTGATTTGGATATTTTAAAGGCTATGGCTGATTCTTTTAAGTGCCATAATTTTTCAGTAATATATGATGAACCTGAGGCTAGTCAAAGTACTCCTGAGACTAGTGAGGTGTCTTCTACTCATGAAGTTAGTGGTAGTGGTGCTTTAAGTATTATTAGTGGTAGTATTTCCACTGGTTCTGGTTTATCTGATAAGACTCATGCCCGTGTTTTTGTTGGTACTGCTCATTCTGGTGAGCATGTTAAGATTCAGGTTTTTTATTCTCGTGATGGTGAGGATTTGAATAAGGGAAATATTGTTGATAAGACTGTTGATAGTAATGGTTATATTGAGGTTGCAAGTGCTAAGGCATTTAAATATTATCCTGATCATGCTGAAATTAATATTTATGATAAGAATATGGGTTTGTTGGATTATTTAGATGTTGGTTTAAAACCTGAGAGTGGAACTCAAACATTTTAAAAAAAAAAAGTTTTAGAGATTAATAATTATTAATCTCTATTTAATTTTAATTTTTTTGTTGTAAATATCCTGACCATAGATTACACTTGCAGTGTATTTGCCTTTTTTGAATTTTTTAAGTTTTTTCTTTTTAACTTTGAATGTTGCTGTTCCTTTTTTGTTGGTTTTGGCGGTGGCTACTTTTTTGCCTTTGATTTTTAGTGTTAGTTTTTTGCCTTTGAGGTATTTT
>SUTL01000077.1 GCA_015062925.1 Methanobrevibacter thaueri | reverse complement strand
TTTAATCATTTAAATAAGGATGTTATTTTCATTGTCAAAGATGAGATTGAAAGCTGGTTTTTAGCAGGTATGAATACTGATTTAGAGATATTTAATGAGTTTGAAATACCTGATGATACTGAAGGAATAACAAAGGAAATGTTTAATGACATGATGAAAAATAGTCATTTTGACTCTCGTATCGATTTAATGAAAGAAATTTCTAAATCATATGATTTTGATTTGGCAACTAAACGGAATAATTCATTTAAATATTTCATTGAAAAATTAGTAAAAATACTCAATTAATAGAATCAAGATATTAATTGTTTCATTTCAAATTGCTAAGATTTTTGATAAAAAAGGAAAGACTATTGCAACTAAGGGTAGAAATCTGGACTGGAGAAATACGAAACAGATAATATGCATCTATTGAAAAAATGGAGTGATGCATTCTGAAGCAATCAAACAAGACCATTCTATGATTTAATGTCGATGTTGGAAGATTAGCTTATTATTACTTCAAAGAATATAGAATTGAATTATGGATGTTATTATTGGGGAGCTATTGAAAACAGCGCGAAAGGATTCATAACATGAACATTGATTAAGTTTAAATCTATTTAAGTATTCTAAACACACATTTCTGATATATTTATTTTTTTAAGGAGGACAATTTGGGATTTAAACCCCAAAAAAAAATAATGGCGGAGTTTTTTTTATTTAATTCCATATGTGGATATATTAAAAATAGAATATATGGTACAGTTTAAACAGCAAAATATACAGATGGGAAAAAAGTTTCAAAGAAACAAATGTTCATGATTCACATATTAACTGTTTAAAAAACCTCACACTCTATGCACAAAGTATTTAAATAATAATTTACCATTTTGGAGTCTTGTTGAGACGCCAAACATTTTTCTCAGTTGAAATTGCATATTATCTTATTTCCTCTTTGAAAATAATGTTTTTAATTATAAAAAATTTAATTTTACAAAATTTTATTATAATTAAACAATTTTGTATATTAAATAATAATAAAAATAATGTATTTTATGCACTTTTATTAAATATTCATTAAATTTGTAAATATTGGGGGAAAGTTTATATAATTGAGGGTAGTATAATAATTATTATCTATATTTTATTTTTTGGAGGAAAATCATGAAAAAATCTAATGTATATGATGACTTTATACCTACACAATTTCTTAAAAAAGATTTTAAATTATCTGATGTTTTAGATAAAGATTTTTTAGATTCTATCAAACATGCATTTGATTGTGATGATGTATCGGTTATTAATTTATCAATATTAATTAATAATAAAGATTCTGAAAAAGAGATTGTTTCATTTAATTATAAAAACGAAAAAGATAAAGAAAATAATTTAGTTTTAGTGGATTTAAATAGAGAATCTTCATTTAAAAAAATAAAAGATATATTTTAGTTTTATTGGTGGTTATTTTCCATGGTTTTCGAAGAATCTTTAATTGGAACTGATTATTCAATTTATTCTGATAATGATTATCCCCTTGAATTTAAAAAAGATTTGAATTATTTTTTAGAAAAGTCACAAGAAGAATATCCAATAAATATTGTTGTAACTGGTGAAGAATCAATTAATATTGTTTTATTAAAGAACATTAAAAATACTAAATATAATTTTGATTATGAAAATGCAGTTGAAGACATTTTTAAATTTTTAATTGATTTAATTCCAAATTATGGGCTAAATGATATTAAGTATAATAATGATGATTATGGTTTTCATCCAATGTTTAATATAACAGTTCCAGAATCTGTTTCTTCTGAAGATTTAGATAGATATTGGGATGAAATATTTGAGAATGTTGTTAATTTTTCTGAATCAAATAATATAGAATTTATTTTAGATGACCTTTCAATAATTTTATGTAGGTAATTTTATATGTCTGATATCTTTGAGTTTATTGAATTTTTGAATTTTGCTCAAAAAATATTTGATGAAAGAAGGATGTTAGTTTCATCTTCTAACTTTAGTGATCAATGTCTTTATAGAGTTGTTATTAATAGATGTTATTATGCCGCATTTAACCATGCTAAAACTTGGTTAAATATAGAACAAGGATTCGAAACTCGAATTTTTGATGAAAATAAAGGAAAATCAGTTAATAAAGATGGAAAAAGTGAACATGTTTTAGTTTATGAAGAGCTAAAAAATGTTGCTAACAATCAAAGTTCAAGATTAAAATCAAAATTTCATAGTTCTTCTTCTAAATTAGAAAACTTATTTAAAAAAAGAGTAACTGCGGATTATAAAGAAAATTTATTCAAAGAACAAGAAGTAAGAGATGCAATTATTTCGGCAAAATCAATCATTGATTTTTTAGAATATGGGATGGACTGTAATTAATAATTTTAACACTATATTATAAAATATTTTAAATTCTATAAATGGGGATAATATGCCATATTATAAAGAAATTGAATGGGAACTTTTACAAGATGAAAAAATTTTTGAGAATAATAACTGGATTTTTGAATTTCCTTTTGAAATGCCAAGAATAACACAACTGACTTTTAAACGGGATGAATTTTACAATATTTCTATTGAAATCATATGCAAATCTAATGAAATAATTCCTAATGAAATAAAAAAAGCTATTATAATTGATTATATCAACATTACAAGTAAATATTCTCAAAAAGAATATTTGGTAAAAAATGCATCGATTTTACAATATGGGACATCTATAGAAAATGATGAAAAAACAATTTATATCCATTTATCAACTACTAAAATATTGTTTAATTTAAAAAACAATGATGAAACCTCATGGATTAAAGAATGGTATTTAAATGGTCCTAAAAGTAGAATAATATTTCATAGATCAACAACTTTTTCTAAAAAGGAAATTTTTGAAAAAAAATTAGATAACAGTATCCCTGAATTAAGAGCAGGGAATAATTTTCAAATTGAAATACCAAAAAATGAAAATATAACTAGAAATTATATGTTTTGTAAATTAAATGATAAGGATAATATTATTATAAATGCTGTTCCAGATACAATGAATCCTTCATGGTCAAATAATATTTGTATAAGTTATAATTCAAAAGAAATTATTGATAATAAGGATTTACGAGGGAACATTGATAATATAATCTCGTTTATTTTTGGTAGAAAATTAATTAAAATTGGAGAATCACATTACAACTCAAAAGGGATTAAAATAAAAGAAGAAATATTTAATCCTTACATAAATAATCGGTTTAATTTAAAAAATATTTGTGAATCTTCTGACAATTTTCCAATACCTCTTTATAATTATAATCGAGAGCAAATCGAATCAATCATTAGCAATCTTATTAACTCATTCATTTCAAAAAATGATACATTAAACTTCACATCAATGTTTATAAATTATTGGAGCTCAACATATTTACCTCCAGAATCAAAGGTAATATTATTAGCAGCATCTTTAGAATCTATTATGAATAAATGGTTTGAATCTAAAAATTCCAAACGAAAAACACGCATTATAGAAAAATCAGAATATAAAAAATTAATTAAAGATATCAAGCCAAAATTTAAAGAAAAATTTGGATATTGTAAACTAATTATGGATAATTTTTATCAATTAAATAGATTAAGTATAAATAAAAGTTTTGAAAGATTTTTTGAAGAAATTGGAATGGAAATTGGAGATGTTGAAAAAGAAGCAATCAAATCTAGAAATAATCCTGTTCATGGAAATGATTTGGATAATGAAACATTTTGTAATTTAATTATATATTCTCATATTTACCATACTTTATTAAATAGAGTAATCTTGATTTTATTAGATTACAATAGGGAATACACGATTACAAATTTAATTCCACCTATTCAAGTATCGAATAAAATCCCCTACACAATAGAAAAATTACGAGATGAAGTATTTAAAATTAGATATTTTAATACGGATTAACTTATTTGGAATTGTATTTTATTGAAATATAATTTAAATTTAAGAAACCCTCTCCATTATATAATTCTAAAAGTTTTCTCTGACTTACTACTAAAACCTAAACTCCTTAAAGAATTTCAAGTGTCACAGGAGGGGTATTTTTCAGATTATAAAATGCATGATATTCTAATGATAATGATTATCCTGATTGAGACATATGAGTATAAAATTCTTAAACGAAAACTTGATGTGCCTCCAGGTGCTGGTCAGCCCCGCACAGGACACATTTCTCACCGTCCCTTTCTTTTACCTCTTTTACCCGTCCTTATACTCTTTGGTGTTTCTCACTTCATCTATATTTTTGCTTTTGGAGATGTCTGTCCATTCATTTTCATTTACCATAAGGTTGTTCCTCCATTATGGGTAGCTATTTATACTAAAAGGTTGAAAATTAAAATTGTAAAATATAATATATTTTACGACTATTTGATAAAAAGAAGATTTGGCTGTGATAAGTATTTTAGACCTCAACAAATAAATGAATACTTTTTACTTTCCAGATTTTTTAAGCTGCATTTCAATCACTCGATAAAATGCATGCTGAAACTTCAAGTGAAAGTCACACCTGATTTTTGCAGTTGAAGTTTGTGGTGTGGCAGTGAGATTATATTTATCTCACAGATTTTCAAGTTTAATTTGAACTCCTTTTATAATTATTAAAATCGGGCCTTAATTCGTGTTTATTTCTTAAATTTAATTTTATTTACTTTAAAGCCCAATTTAGTACAAACAAGTTGATTGTCTATACTTGTTATATGATTTATCCATTTATTAATATAAACCTTTCTAAAATTCAACCAGACTTGAATCAGTGAAAACTTGCAGAAACATTATTTTCAGATAAATTTTTTGCAAAAATGTAAAATAAGCTCTATAAATTATTTTATTAATTTTATCAATATTAATTGCAAGTTTTTTTAAATTTAAACAATTTACAATACTTATACATTAATTCAAATGTCAATCTCAAATAACTAATAACATTGTTAAACCAAAAATTATTTCATTCGCACGCCAACTTAACACAGATTAAACACCTTCTGACTATTTAATTAATCTAAAATCCATTAAAAATTTCCAATTGAAAATTTTAAAAAGCGCATCAAGTTATAAATTAAAATTCAAAGTTAATGCTTCTTTTTTACACTTTAACATGAAATACGACCAGATAAATTAAAGTAACCAAATGGTTACTAAGACTAAAATCACATAAAACAGAGAAAAAACAAGCCGTTACACTAACTCTAAAAAATTGGTGAGAAAATAATAAAAATACAAGTTTTAAATAAGAATCTTAAGATTTAAAGTGATTTAAAAAAATTAGATAAATGCGGTTAAAACAGTGAGATAAATATAATATCACAGAATTCTAGCTCTAATTCGGGCTTCTTTTAGTGAAAAAATAAAATTTCGACAAATTTTTAAAAAAAGTTTGTCGGAGTAAATAGTATAAAATAGTGTGATAAAAATGAAAAGAAGCTATACATTCATAGGGTTATTAATGTTTGTCATGCTAATTTGTTGCGTTAGTGCAGCTAGTGCAACAGATGTTGACAACATTACCGTACCTGATGATACAGATGTCATTGAAATAGATGAAGCTGTAGACTCAGTAGAGGAAGTCGAACAAACTAGTGGAGTTGACACTTGTGATGGCACTAATTGCAATTGCGAGATTGAAACACCTGCATTACCAACCAGGTCAAATTCAATTACATTAACTCCAAGTAACTATACAAGTAAATTTTCAAATGGATATTTCACTGATAAAAGTGTCGATGAAGTAATATTTGTTGGAAACTTTGAATCAAATAATCTTTATGATGTACTTAATTTTGATCAAGCAATAACAATTACTGCAACTGGATCTACATTTAATAATATTGGATTTGGTTTGTATCATGAAGGAATTGTTTTAAACGGAGCAACAATAATCATGAATGCTCCACAATATATGGACTGCTTTGCACTTGATATGGCATATGCAACAAATGCTATTGTAATAAATAATCATATAAACTATACCTGTGGTTATGATAATGCTGCAAATTATAATTATGCAATAAAAGCTGAAGATAGTGAAAACGTAACAATATATGGAAATGAAATAAATGCAAATGTACCTCTCAAAACAGTAAATTGGACAAAATCTGGCAGCATATATGCTGATTATGTTGCTGGTGTAGCAATTGAAAATTGTAATAAAATGACATTCGCTAGAAATAATTTGACTGTAATTGGTGACCGTCGTGTTGGAAGTTTCCCAACATTAGATGCACTTATTATTGCAAAATCTGCAAATGCAAAAATCTGGAAAAATGATATTTATGAAGCTGATGTTGTAACAGCTACTAATCAATACAGTTATATTTATGGAATTGATGTTTATGCATGTGATAATATAACTGTCTGCAGTAACACTGTAGATATGAATGGTAATAAATCCGGTGGCCAAGTAGGTGGTAATGGAACTGGTGCAGCATACTGTATACAACTCACTGGTCCACACACTGGAGTAAAAATATGCAATAACAATTTAACTACTAAAAACCATGGTCCTAATTTAGGAATATACTCTCAAAATTATAATGTTACAACTAACATTACTGTTTGCGGTAATCATATTGATGTAACTGGTAAAGCAGGTAGTGACCCATGGTCATTAGTATCAGGTATGGAATTACAAGACACTTATGCTACTGTATATGGTAATACTATTGATGTAACTAATGTTGATGGATATGTTAGTGGAGCATGTGTATATGGTATAAGTTACAGTCAATCCACTCCAGGCACTCATACTTATAATATTACTAATAATACTGTGAGAGTTCCTCATGGAGATTGGGCAGTTTATTTAGATGGTGTTGTTAATAGTAATGTTACTTGTAATCATTTGAAAGCTATAGGTTTAAAGTGGGGAAATGGTGCAGTATATATGACTGGTACTAATAACAATAACAGTAATAATACTAATGTTTAGTGTTTTATGAATATTGGATTAAAATATCCTTTTTTTTAATTTTTTTGTGATTCACATGAATTTAACAAAATTTAGCATATTGGTATTATTTATTCTAGTGATTATTTCTTGTAATGCTGTTTCAGCATCAAATCTTAGTTTTGATGGTAATTATTCTCAAATTGAAGGAGATGTTGCAGAAATCGACTCAGATAACATGCCAATAAAACAAATAGATGAGACTGTCCTAGAGGATTCTCCAAACACTCAAAGTTCATCCACTGAAGATTATACTATTTATGTTGGAACTAATTCTACTCATGATGGGAAAGGAACCGAAGAGGATCCTTATGCAACACTTGAATTAGCATGTAATAATTATAATAGTGCAGGTCAACAAAAAGATACTGTGAATGTGGTTATTAATGACGGAACTTATTATATGGGGTCATATTTGAAATTCAATACAAATAATTTAAATATTATTGGTAATGGGTCTGTTATTATAAAAAATTTATATAATGATAAAGAACAGTCTTTTGGTTCAAACTGTAATTTTTCAATGTCAAACATAATATTCAATGCATCAAACTTTAATTATGTCGCAGATTTTTCAAAAAATGCATGGTTTGTTCCATTTATCGGCTCTAATGGAAATATAATTTTTGATAATTGTACTTTTGCGGATTATAATGATTTTGATACAAATAATCGCTTTTATAATTGTATTTTGCCACAGGGTATTAATTTTAATACATGGGCTATGTTAAATTCATTTATAAATGATAATATTGAATTTAATTATTGTCAATTTATTAGCTCTCATAAAATGGCTATAGGATATATTGATTATCCATGTAATGTAAGATTTAATTATTGTAATCTTGGAGGAAATTTTTTTGAGGGTTTAGGATTATTTGATGGAACTACTTTTGTTTTTGATAGTTGTTGGTTAGGCCATAACAATGGATATACTGACACATTTTTTGCGATGAAAACATATAATCCACAAGGCCAAAATGTATATAATGGATTTATGTATAGAAACACACCTATTAAAAATTCATTATTTGCAAATAGACATGCAGTTTTAGAGGTATCTGAAAATTATTTAGGCAACAATACTTATGAAATTATCGGTAAATTATTGTGGAATGATGGTACTGATGATAATATAAATAAATTAGGTTCTATGACTGTTTATTTATCTGCTGATAATGGGATTATTCCAAATACTGCTACTTTAGAAAATGGTGCCTTTAACGTTACTTATAGTAGTGATTCTGATTATCATGAAATTACTGTAGAATGGGATAGTCAAAAAATTAAGTTAAACAATAAACTTAATTTTACTTTAAATGCTCCAACAATTAATTATGGAGATAATCAAAATATTACAGTAACTTTCCCAACTAATGTTAATGGTACAGTATATGTAACTGTAAATAACAAAACTTATCGTAAATATTGTGATAATCAAAACAATGTTACAGTAACTATTGATGATATTCTAACTAAAGGAAATTACTCTGTTGATGTATCTTTCGCACATGATAAAAATGAATTTGATGTAGTTTTACATGATCTGCCTAGTAAATCTTATTACACTGTTGATGAATTTGATAGTTTCGGATTTAACACTACCACTATTACTGTTTTAGGAATTGCTTCATCATTAAATACTTCCTCTGTAACCACTAATTATAATGTTACTAAAGATTTAGTTGCTACTTTAACTGACATTAATGGTGAAGTTTTAGCAAATAAAACTGTTAACATTGTTGTGGGCAATATTGATAAAAATTTAACCACTGATGATAATGGTCAGGTTAGTGTTGATGTTTCTAGTTTAGTTCCGGGCAGTTATGTTGCCAGTATTTCTTTTGCAGGTGACAATATTTACGGTGAATCTGATTCTACAGCAGATGTGATTATAAACAAAGTTATTCCTAATGTGAATATTTCATATGGTGATTTGATTCCTGGTGAAAAACTTATTATTAATGTAGAAATTCCATATGCAACTGAAAATGTAACTATCATTGTAAATGGAGATAAAAACACTACAAAACTAGTTGACAATGCTGCAACATACACTATTGATGAATTAACTGAAGGAACATATTATGTCACTGTATTGTATGCGGGTGATGAATTATGTGACTTTGCATATAAAACAGATTCATTCGATGTTGTTAAAAGCACTGCTGATTTAATCAAAGAACTTAATGAAAATATCACTGCTAAGGATGCTGTGATTGATGAGCTTAATGCTAATGTTACTGCTAAGGATGCTGTGATTGATGAGCTTAATGCTAATGTTACTGCTAAGGATGCTGTGATTGATGAGCTTAAT
>SUTL01000076.1 GCA_015062925.1 Methanobrevibacter thaueri | reverse complement strand
AAAACAACAACCCAAAAAAAAAGGAGGAATTAAAAATTAAATTAGAAGGCGTCGAAAAAACAATGCTTTTAACACTATTTGCAAAAGCACAACACTCAAAAGAAAAAAACCCAAAATTCTACGATAAAAAAGCAATAGAAATAATATCACAAATCGATTATGATTTCACCGTAAGCGATAAAGACAAAAAAATGAAATACGGAGTAATATCAAGAACAATAGTATTAGATGAAATGGTTAAAGAATACATCAATGAAAATCCACACTCCACAATCATAAACATTGCATCCGGAATGGATACAAGATTTAACCGATTAGATAATGGATTAATACGATGGTACAATATTGACCTTGAAAACTCAGCAAAATTCAGACTCCAATACATTGAAGACACAGACAGAGTGAAAACATTAGCCTACTCCGCAATGGACCCTAAATGGGCAGATGAAATAAAAATCGACAGCGGAAATGTACTTTTCATAATAGAAGGATTAACAATGTACCTTGAAGAAAAAGACATTTCAAATATATTAAAAATCATCAATGATAATTTTAAACATTGCACAATATTTGTAGAGATAATGCCACCAGTATCTGTTAAAAATACAAAAGAAATATCCGTAGAACAAACCAATTCAAAATTCACCTGGGGAGTTCAAAAAGGTCATGAATTATTAAAACTCAATTCAAATTTCAAATGGATTCATGATGTGAACCTATTCGATGGAATGAACATATATAAACCTATTGTGAGATTATTCACCTGGTTACCATTTATCAGGAAAAGAATGGATTATATAGCTGTTCTTAAAAAATAAGAGTTTAAAATTAAATTTTTAATTTTAACTCTTCACTGTCAATTTCACCATATATATCTTCACTTAACCAATGACTTTTACAGGCCACATTTTCCAATAATACACATTGTGGTGGAATATTCAGGTTTGATGATTTCCATCCTCCTGAGATTAGATTTAATACACATGTTATTCCAAGAATTCCTAATTCTTCTTTATCTTTTTTATTTGCTTTTTTAAATGCTGTTGATTCATGAGATACTATATATACTTCGTGATTTGAGTATTTTTTGCTTATTTTATAAACATTACATTTTGGATTACAGAATGTGCAAACCTGACCTAGTCTTTCTGGTTTTGCTTTGCATTTTTTGTTGTTTGCATTCATACACCCTGGCAGTATTATTGCTTTTCTGGATCTTTTTTCATATTCTTCCCGGAATATTCTATTCATTATCTCAGCTCCAAGCATGTTTAAATGATACTCAAGTTCATGACCATGGTAAAATATTACATCTTCCTCCATTAAATGACTATCTTGATTGTTTTCAAGATAATTTTTTAAATCACATGTATATTCACCAAGGTAATTATGACTTTTTTTACAAAACCATTTAGTCAGCTCAAGACAGTCATCAAGATTATGAGTGAAATTTTTAAAATGAGAAATCTGATCAACATAATCCCCAGTAGCCTCTAAAAAATTAACCAGCAAACACAGATTATCATAAGTTAACTTCAAATTATTCTTTTTAAAAGGCTTGAATAAAAATTTTGTTAAAAGCTTACCTCTTAACTCATCAATAAATAATTTATCTTCAGGAAATGCCCGTCTATACTCTGATAAATTAGTTAATGCCTGATGAATATTACTGTTCAAATCCATTGCAGTTGTCCCGTAAAGATACCAGTAAACACCAATACATAATGCCTCAAGTGCCTCCTCATCATTTTTAAAATTAAATCTTTTTGAATAATTAATAAATTCATCCCCAAACTCTCTGATTTTAACATAATAATTGGAGTTTAATTTATATGGAAAAATATTTTCATTCATTTTATTTCACCTTAACACAATCAAGAAGGAATTTAGCATGTTCTTCAGCTTCATTAAAAAAATTATCCAATGAACTTTGAGGAATATCATCATATTTAGCACAGATTTCTAAAAGTAAATATATTGGGAAACTATAATATTCTTTTGCCAATAATTTTGGGTTTACATCATTTCTAATTACTCCTTTTTCTTTTAAAATTGTGAAAAAATTATTCCAGAATATTAATGGTTTTACCAGTATTTCATTTTGGTAGAATAATCTTATATCTTCATTATAATGCATTTGAATGAATATTAATTTCCATATTTTAAGGTTTCTTTCCTCTGATAACATTTTTTTTATTGCTTCTGATCCGTTATGGTAGAATATTTCGGGGTTTTCTAGTAGCATTTCATTGTCTGCGGTTAATTGTAGGTCTTTGTTGTTGAGTAATTCATCATATTCAAATATGTCTGTGAAATATTGAAATATGTCCATTAATATTGCTTCTTTTGATGAATAATGGCTGTATATTGTACTTTTATTTATTCCTACTTCTTCTGCAATTTCTCTTAGTGAAATTGAATCATATCCTTTTTTTGAAAATAAATCTAGTGATACGTCAAATATTTTTTCTTTTGTATTCATAATACCGACCAACCGTTCGTTAGGTAAATATTATATTCCATACTATATAAAATTAATCACAAAAAATATCATTCAAAAAAAACCTATATAATAAATATTACAAAAAAAAACTGGTTGAATCATATGAACATAGAAAAATTAATTGGAAACACCCCAATGATAAAAATAAACTACGAATATAATGGGAAAACAAGCAGCATATACACAAAACTAGAATATTACAATTACACAGGAAGTATAAAAGACAGAATCGCATTATACATACTTCAAAAAGAACACGAAAACGGTAATTTAAAAAATGATCAACCAATAGTAGAAGTAACAAGCGGAAACACCGGAATCGCATTCAGCGCAATAGGCACACTACTCGGACATGAAGTACACATATTCATGCCCGACTGGGTATCACTAGAAAGAAGAAAATTAATAGAAATGTACGGAGCACAAGTCCACCTAATATCAAAAGAACAAGGAGGATTCAAAAAAGCATTAGAACTTGCAAAAGAATATGCTGAAAAAACACAAGCATACCGACCACTACAATTCAGCAACAAACTAAACACCGAAGCCCAATACAAAACAACAGCAAAAGAAATCCTAGACACAGTAAATGACATAAACGCATTTGTCTCAGGAATAGGAACTGGAGGAACATTAATGGGCATAGGAAAAAGATTGAAAGAAAACAACCCATCATCAAAAATAATCGCCCTAGAACCATCAACACTATCCATCCTTAAAATGGGAATGACAGAAGGAGAACATTTAATAGAAGGCATTGGAGATGACTTCATACCAGAAATAGTTGAAAAAGACCTAATAGATGATATAGTATTAATACATGACTGTGATGCTATTAACATGGCAAAAAAAATAGCAAGAGAATTCGGATTAGGAATCGGCATATCCAGTGGAGCAAACTTTTTAGCAAGTGTATTAACAGATAATGATGATTTAAAAATCGCCACCGTCTTTCCCGACGACAATAAAAAATACATCACCACCAGATTATCCGAAAAAACAGATAATAATCCGGAATTACTCTCCAACAAAATCAACCTAATAAACTTTGAAGTATTATAGATTATAATGGATTTTATGCAATTTATACAAACAAACAGAACTGCTTGAAGGGAAAGCATAAATCATATAATCCAACTCTTCCAAAGTTATCTTTTTATTAATAATAAAAGCAAACATATTAGCTACATTTTCAGCATCAGCCGCATAAATCTCAGCACCAACAATCTGCAAATCCTTATCAACAACAACTTTAGCCTCAGCAGTGAAATCATTTTTAACTTCAATAGAATAAGAATTACCATACCTTATATGATGAACCTGATATTCATCACTTTTATCAGCAATATAAACCGGAACACCCACAGTAGCTATTCTTGGAATAGTATAAGCAACAGCAGGAATAACAGGATAAGTAATTTCAGATACTTCACCCAATAACTCTTTTGCAAGATATTTAGACTGATGAATAGCAACAGTTACAAGTTTAGCAATACCAGTATCTGCAACATCACCACAAGCATAAATATTATCCACACTAGTTTGTAAATGCCCATTAACTTTAATACCATTTCTTGTATATGTTAAACCAACATTCTCAAGGCCAATACCATCAACATTAGGTTCACGACCCATAGCAGCAATCACATAATCCCCTGTTAATGTTAAACCACTATCACATTTAACAGTAAAAGCATCATCATAAGCCCTGTTATCAATTTTAGATTCAGGATCTCTTAATTCCTCATCATTATTCATACCCTGAACTACATTTAACACTTTAGACTCAGGATCTTTAATATCCACACTACTTGTAATTTCACATACATTCTGGTTAAAATGGAAACGAATACCTTTTTGTTTTAAAATATCAATTATTTTTTCTACATATGGCTGATGGAAGTATTTTAAAGCCATATCTCCACGAATTATCACATCTGCACTTAAACCGGCTTCAGCCAGTATTGATGCAAATTCCATTCCAACAAAACCCGCACCTATAATAATAGTATGTTTTGGAAGATCTGGAATATCTAAAAAATCAGTACTGTCATGTAAATATTGTTTGCCTTTAATATCTGGAATAACAGGTTTTAAACCAGTACATATTACAATTTTATCTGTGGTGAATGTTTTATCACCTACTTTAACAGTGTGTTCATCAAGGATTATTCCTTTACCATGAGCCACATCCAAATCATATTCATCGAATTTATTATCTAAAAAAACAGACATCCCGGCGATACGTTTTTGTTTATATTTCATTAATTCAGGCCAATTAACTTTGAAATCTCCTGATTTACCGACACCTTCAAAATTATCTGTCAATGCTTTAATTTCATAAGGTGCATCCACTAATGCTTTAGAGTTACATCCTCTGTTTGCACAGGTCCCACCATATAAGCTTTCTTCAATAATTAGGATTTTAAGACCTGCTTTTCTTAAAAATCGACCACCTTGCCATGCGGCATTTCCACTTCCAATATAAATAACATCATAATCCATAGTTAACCACTAAGATTATAATTTGTTGAAAATTGTATATATAATTTTAAAAAAAAAAAAGTTGATGAATAGGAGAAGCATATTTTTTCAGTTTTCAAGTATTGAATCTGGTTGCTGATTATATCCTATTGTTTCTCCTGTTTTTTCAGCTGTTTTTTTAGCTTCAACTGCTAGTTTATCCACTTCATTGTTTAATTGATTATTAGAATGACCTTTTACTTTTATGAATGTTATTTTTGGGTGGTTTTCTTCAATATTATTGATTAGTTTCCATGTTTTTTTAATTAGTCTTCTGTTTTCTATTGGTTTATTGTTGCTTTTTTTCCATCCGTTTTTCTCCCAGTTTTTTACCCATTGTGTGTATATTCCTATACAGTATCCTGAGTCTGTGTATATTTCCATTTTATCTGTTTGTGTGGAGTTATCTTGAAAATGTTTAATGGATGCGTAAATAGCATATAATTCCATTTCATTATTTGTTGTTTGTTTACATCCGCCTTTTTGTTGTGTTTGTCTTTCTCCATTTTTAAATTGGATAAATGCCCATCCACCTGCTTTTCGTATATATTTCCCATTGACATTTATCATTGTTGCAGCGCCATCAGTAAAATATGAATATGTGTCCATACAAATTAATCTATAATAAGTTATTGTTATAAATTTAGGTGAGTATTAATTATGAAAAATCGTACTAAAATAATAATTATAATCGGTTTAATATTATTAGTTGCCGGTGTGTTTTACATTCAATCACACCATATTAATGATATTAAATATACAACATTAGCAGATACCAGTATTGGAACTGTTGAAGTTGGAATATCAGGTAATGAGAATGCATCAAAATGTATTGCATTAATCACCGGTATTCATCCAAGAGAAACATTATCAATTGAACCTGAAATTCAAGCTGCACGAGAATATGGGAATAATGATGTTAAAATTCTCCACTATAAAGTAACAGTTACAGATAATCCTCAGGATTACGAACAGGGCAGAGCTAATGGTGAAAGTCTTGTTCATGATTATGTAAATCCTCATGTTACTACTTCAGATGCTGATGCTGTAATAATCAGCCATTCACATAACCCGGATTATGGAAGTTGGTTTTATCTTGCCACACCTGAAATGGATGATGCATCTGTTAGTATTGCTGAAAAAATAAGTAACACTAGTGATTTTAATTATTATCCTGTTACTGGTAATGAAACTTATAAATCAACTTCAGCAGTGCTTGTTTCAAAACCTATTGCACAGGCAGGTTATCCTACTTTTGTATATGAAATACCTGAAGATATTTGGGAAAGCACTTCCACTGATAAGACAAAAGAATTATTTGGTTTAATCAGTAAAAATATAGAATAGAAAAAAAAATGGGAAAATAATAATAAATCTTCCCCTTTCTTTTTTTTTAGAATGGTAAGCTAATATATATTGCTTTAAGAGAATATGATTTTGTATTCCAATTAGCTACACTTCCAAGTTTATTTTTAGAACCAGTTGCATCTGCAACTCTCCATTTGCCTTTAACCAATACTTGTGCCCACACATGACCATAAGTATGACCACTATTGAATTTACAGGTTCCATGAACATAACGAGCAGGAATCTTAGCAGCTCTAAACATAGCAACCAGTAAATGAGCATGATCAACACAATTTCCTTTTTTAGCATGTAATGTTGCCACAGCACCATATTTAGTATTATAATAGAAACTATATGACAATGTATTTTTCACATAATTAAATATTGCATTAGCTTTGGATTTTTTACTCTTCAATCCTTTAGTCACAGATTTAACAACACTTTTAATTGCAGAACTACTAACCTGACAATGAGTAGTTGATTTTAAATATGCTGATAGATCTGTTATAGTGTTTTTCTCATTTAAACCAGAACCTGCTTGGGAAGCACTGCCTGATGAAGTAATTATTGTTGAGTAATTCGGCAAACGTTTATTAGACTTGTAAAAAGCTAATATTCTTGATTCAGCATCCACTAATTTATCATATGCAATTTTTCCAATAGAGGATGTGGCGAAGTTAGGTGCTCTTTTATTTATACGAATGAAATTAGCAGTGTTTTTCGCAACATTAATATAATCAGCTTTCTGTAAATCTCCATGAATACTGTCCCCTGTTGGAGTTGAAGGTGCTGAAATTCCATGCATATATGTAATAGTTTTTGTTTTAGAATTACCGATATGGTAAATTGCTTCACTCATTAAATATAAGAATTCAGGTACTGTGAATTTCACACCACCCGCAGTAATAGAAGCAGGTAGTTTTTTATGATTTGCATAGTAGGATTTTAATGTTGATGCTGCTGAAACAATGCTTTTAATTGATATTGTTGTGATTTTAGATACTTTTAAACTTGTACTGCCTGAACTTGGTGCATTAGAATTATCTCCATCATAGTTATATGAAACTTTATAATTACCATTTGTAAAACTTGTACTGATTGATGCATATCCGTTTGAGGATGTTTTTGCAGTATAGGTTTTTGAATTAATTGTTAATTTAATATTTGCACCTGAGATTGCTTTTTTATTAGCATCCAGTACTTGTACTTGACACACTTGTTTTCCAGAGTAAAATGATGTTGTACTTTTCCATGTTATTGTTGTTTTACTTCTTTTAATAACATTAATATTTGTGGATTCATGTTTAGAGTTTATTTTACTTGTTGCTTTATTTGAATAACTGATTTTATATGTTCCTACTTTTAAATTAATTGGCAGTGAAATAATACCTTGATTATTTGTTTTTTTAGTATATGTATCTCCGTTAACTGTTATTTTCACAGTTTGACTTGTTAGTGGTATGTTTCCTGAGGTTAAACTTAATTTAAATAATGTTCCTGCTCCCTGACCAAAGGTTTTTGTACTTTTAACTGTGAATGTTGGGTTTTTATTGGGAATTATTGTTATTTTACTTTTTGCACTTGATGCCTTATATGAATCGGATTTGTCAAATGTATATTTAACCCAATGCACACCATTTGAAAGTGAAGGCAGTTTGAGTTCCGCATAACCATTCTTATTTGTTTTTGCAGTGTATGTTTTACCATCTATTTTAAATTTAATAATATGATTTTTACCTGCGGAATATGCGTATTTATTAAGTAATCTTACCTTGATTTTTTTATTATCATTTTTAAGGAACGTATATGGATTTGTAACCATATATGTTGATGTTGATGTGACTACTTTGATTTTATTGGTTTTTGTTAAACCATCATTATTATATGATATTATATTATATGTTCCTTTTGAAAGAAAAGATAATGATAATGAAGCTTCACCGTTTTTATCGGTTTTACTTGTATATGTTTTACCTTTTATTTTGAATTTAACTTTTTTATTAGCCAATGCTTTTCCATTGCTTTTTAAGAATTTTGCATGGAATTTCTTATCATCAGCATATATTTTAGTTACATCTCTTGCTGAAATTGTTGATAATATTTTAAAAGATGTTGTTAGTGTATAACCTGTTTTCGGATTTGTTGTGGTTATTTTATATGTTCCTGGTTTAAAATTAACATCTAATGTTACAATTCCTTTATTATCTGTTTTTTTAGTATAAGTATGACCGTTTATTATGATTTTAACATTAGTATTGGATATTATTTTACCATTATTGTCCAGGAGTTTTGCACTGTATTTGGTGTTTGATTTATAGTATTTTGTAATATCTTTTGCAATGATTGTTTTAAAAGTAGAACTAACACTATCACTGTTGTGTTGGTTAATTGATAATGTGTTTGTATGTGATTGTGAAATATTATTAGTTGATTCATAAACTGGCGGGTTTGAAGTAGTATTACTTAGATTTACTGCAGTTGAATCCGTTGAATTCACATCACTTGCATAAATTGCACTGATTGATATTGTTAAACTAAGCACAAATATTAATGTGAGTAATATTTTTTTGTTAAAAATAATATAACCCCCCATTTTTTTTACTTAACTTACTAATTTCCTATTTTTTTGTCTGTAAATAGTATTATGTGCAAATGTTTTATATAAAGATTTTTATTATTAAAAACAATCATATAATAGTTATTTCCTAAAATAAATAGTATATTATATTAATTTTTAAAATAGAATATTATTACAGGTTTATTAACCTGTAATTTATTATAATTAGGTTTTTAGAATGAATGAGTATTATCATGTATATGGAATGAAACTTTTATTGGTTTAACATCACTGAAAATATTGAACCTCTCCTGCTTGTAGAAGCCGGAGATTCTTAGGCCATGCCTATTTTTTCGTCAAAGCATTTCCATTCATAATAATATGTGGATTTTCCTTGACTATTAGGCATGAAATCTACTAAGCATAGCACCATTGAACCA
>SUTL01000075.1 GCA_015062925.1 Methanobrevibacter thaueri | reverse complement strand
CATTAATATTAGCATAACGTTTAATATCTTTTCCTATTTCAATGAAAATAAAACCAGTAATATTAACATTACTTGTAACTGTAATTATTGCAGTTTCTCCTTCCATTATCGGATTAGCACTTGCAGTAATAATAACTGGCTTTTTAGTAACGACAACATTAGACATATTTGTTTGTGAGTTGAAATTAGTATCTCCATTATAAACTGCACTAATATCATATACTCCAGCTTCTAAACCGCTGACAGTTTTTTCCTCACCACTGTTAACATTGAATATGTTACCTCCAATTGATATAAAAATATTCCCTGTAGCTTTTTCATCTATATTAGCGCTGAGGGTTATGATGTTATTATTGTTAATGGAGTTGATTATTAGTTCTGTGTTGATTTTATTAACTGTTAATGTTGTATTAGCAATTGATGGTGCGAATACTAAATCACCAAGATATTCTGCAATAACAGTGTATTCACCAGCATTTAAACCAGAAACAGGATATAAAATAGTTCCATTATGACCACTAGTTAAAGGAACATTATAATCTTTATTACCTACAGTTAAAGCTATTACACCTGTGGCATTAACTGGTACGGTGAATTTAATAATTGCATCTTGTTTATAATCTATTGCATCTGCAGAAACATTAATTTGTGAAATATCACGTACTGTAACACTTCCTTCAGTCACATCCATATTAATTCCATAGTATTGTGCTGAAATCACATAGTTTCCGGTTTGTGCAAATGTATAATCAGCAGTCCACACACCGGCGACATCTCCTCTTGTACCATTGACAATAACAGTATCACTTCCGGATTTTATAACAAACTGAAGTACTCCGTTTACAATGTTGAAGTTTACTTTACCCATTAATGTTACGGTATCATCGAGAGCAATAACGTCATCATTTGAAATAACAACATTTGAGGTTAAAACAGGTGTAATAGCTAAAATAACTTCATTGTCCTGTTCATAATAAACACTGTCTCCACTGTATAAAGCAGTAATTGTATATAATCCGACTAAGTTATAAGCTTTTAGAGTTAAAACAGCCTGACCGTCACTGATATTTCTTACATAGGTTTGATTGTTAAGAGTGAATGTCACAGTACCTGTTGCAGTTTTATTTAAATTAGCAACAACGAGTAAATCATCTCCCGGATTAATATTATTGCTGTAAATTATATCCAATTTTGAAATTTCTTTACCATATCCCAACTCAAAAGTATAATTGATAGCACGTGTTGGGCCAACAGGATGCAGTGCAACTATTTTATAATAATTAGGATCATTATCATTAACATAAACCTTACCTTCATCATCTGTTGTTAGGTTTACCTGTTTAATGAATGTTTTTGTGACTTTTTCATAAAATACTACATTTACAACATAACCGCTTTTATTTTCTGTGTAGCCGTCATTTGTGTTTTTAAATCCGTCACCTTCCCAATAACGAACATTATTCAATGATACATTTGTAATATTTGTTGCATGAATAGCATTTATAAGATTGTCCGCATTGGTAAAAGTAAGAGTGATATTATTTTCATTAATATCTTCTTTAAATTTACTATTTTTTACAAAATTATCTTTAAACTCACAATTGGTAATTGTTATTAGTTTGGTTGAATAAATTGCAGATGCTGTAACTCCGGTATTATTATAAAATTTGGAATCAGAGATTCTTAAATTCTCACCATCGACACATAATGCTCCACTATGTTGTGATTGACTGTATCCATTGATAAATTCACATCCGGAGATTGTTCCGTCACGGCCCTGCCAGTGTACAATACTGTATGGTGAACCTGATGCTGTACTGTTTATGAATCTTGAATTTAAAAGTTTACCGTTGTCACCTTTCCACCATACAGCACCTGCATGCCACCATCCGGTCATGTTAATGAAATTAACATTATTTATTTCAACATTATCTGCATAAATATTTAAGGTCATTGCAGTAGTTCCTGTACAATGGAATATTGATCCCTGAAGTCCCATTATCCTTACAGGTTTATAAATTTCAATTCCGTTATATATTCCTTCAGTGAAATAAAGAATTCCTCCTTCTTTAACATTACTGAACCCGTATCTGATACTGGCAATATCATTTAAACTTGTTCCGGTTCCATTACCATCAGGACCGACATATACGAAATCCTGGTCGGATGGTGCCATATAAGTATCATTTCCAGCAATTCTAGCGGTATTGTTAATAAAGTCACAGTTTGTAAGAGTTACATTAGCATAATCACATTCATATATTGCTCCACCACATTCACTTGCGGTATTGTTAATAAATTGACAATTGGTGATTGCTAGATTTAGATTTTCACCAACATATATTGCACCACCGCTTGTTGAAGAACAATTTATAAAAGAACAGTTGGAAATAACCATAGCATTATTAGTATAATCTTTACCATAGTAATAAACTGCACGTCTGTTGTTTACATTATTAAATGTTGAGTTATAAATGTTAAGTCCACAACCATTGTTGGCAGAGGTTTGGAAATCTGTGAAATTACAATTTATAAAATTAAATGTTAAAACTATTTGAGAATTCTTCATACTAGTCCACATTGATCCATTGGTAATATTACAATTTTTAAAAGTTACAACACCATTACCGTCTGAAGATATTCTTTCTGTAATATTTGAATTTTTGACGGTTGAAACCAGATTAAGAGGATTATTTTTAGAGTCACTTATACGAATAGCAGCTCTAAAACTACAATTGTCGATATCACAGGAGTAGGTAAAATACATTGGTTGAGAAACTAAAGAAGTACAATTTTTCATGACTGTGTGCATAGAAGAAAGTATTTGTCCATTCTCTTTGAATGTACAATTAATAAATTGAATTGTACGGCCATTATTACCATCTGCGAAAATCGCACCAAGTCTATTGCCATTCAAACCATCAGCGAATATTATATTTTTTAAAACTACATTATTACCGGTAATTTTAAATACTCTTGATGTATCGGCACCACTTAATGTGTGACCGTCACCGTCAATTGTAATGGCTTTAGTAATTGGAATCCCGCTTGTGCTTCCATTATTAAATGAGATATCCCACATATAATCTTTAGTTAATTTTAATTGAGTGTTACTATCAATTAAACCTTTTAATTCAGTAAAAGTACCATATTCCCCCGTAGAAACCCTATCATCCACATCAATACTTTGTAAATTTTCATCCATCTGATTACTATCAACACTATCTACCGTATCAACATCATCAGTAGTTGAAACAGCAGTGGTATTTTGTTCAACAGTACATGATACATCACCAACATTTTCATTTGCAGACACTGCTGAAACAGAAACTGCAAAGATTAATATTAGTGAAATAATTAAGATTTTAGACTTAAAATTCATACCATTTCACCTTAATACCTTTTTACCATGTATACGAAAAAAGCATAATATTAAAGTTTTATCGCATTACATGAATTATAATATGTTATTATGTTTATAAAAAACTATCTATCGGGGGGGGGAGAAGACCTATTTTAATGATTTAAATCAAAATTTAAGCTAAAATACCTCAAAAAATCATTTAACCTCTAAATAAATAACAATAATATTCAGCACAATATTACAAACCAAAAACAATATCCTCCCATCAAAGCAAAATTCCAATTAAAAAGCAATATTATAAACCAAATACAATTTAAAATTGTTTATATATTAAATAAAACTATAAATACAACCTAAAACATATTTTTGTATTGAAACGGAATCCTTTAAGACCAGGAGTCGATATTATGCATTTATACAATATTGCCCGGAGGAAGATTCAAAAAGTAAATTTTGATGAACCGCCCGCTTGGCAAGAATTTAAATTAAAATGGAGGAACATCATGTCAATCCATGAAAAAATTTGGATTGTAATAGTCTTATATATGACCTATTTGTTTTGTATGGAATTATTATCCTCAACATTAATAACAAAATCATTATAAGAGCATGAATCCTTTCCTCCCCTAAATTGTAGGAACCAACAATAATTACAATCAACCATAATCAATAATTCCCCTAGAATTATTGATAGATTCCGTTTTAGCCTGTAAAAACACATCCTGCAATTTTAAAAAAAAATCAAAAAACGTTATATAATACTAAACCATAATCATTAATTGCAGTTAAGAAAATTCCATAACGGATTTTTTTAACTTTTTAATTTAAATTCTTTACAATACCTAATCTGGGGTTATAAGAGTTTCTCTTATAAAATAGGTATTGTGCGATTAAAGAGAATCTCAACCATTAGGAAGAGATTCTAAAAATTAATCGTGTTTAGAATCTTATTTTTAAAAACTATTAAATTAAATTTATATTATAATTCGGATAATTAAGAAGCGATAATATGGAAAAAGGAACATTGTTTATAATATTATTCCTTATAATCGTACTTACAGCTGGACTATATTCATATTTTATATATATTCATACTTTAAATTATGATTTTGAAAAAGCTGGAGATTGTATTAGTGAATGGAAATAATACTACAAAAGAAATTACTGTTGAACAGGTTTTTTATCAAAAATCTGATGAAAAATTAGTGAATATAACTACAGAAGTAACATTCTTTAAAGGATCAGTTGGAGTATTAGATAGCGTCTCTGTTGTTAATGACACACATGACGGAAAATTAGTTGTTCATGCTAAAGCAAAACTGCCTGAAAAACCGACTCGAATTGAATTTGATATTCATTATGCGGATATAGCTGATGCAGAAATAATCGAGTCATAATCTAAAAATTAAGCAATAATTAAGTACATCTTTACTATATTTCACTTCATTTATTTGAAGTAACTTTTTTAACTTCATCAAAATGAAGAACTTCATTTATTTGAAGTAACTTTTTTAACTTCATAAAAATGAAGTACTTCAAATTGTTAAAGTATATATTCAACAAAATATATAATTAACATCAGGTGTTTTAAATGAGTATTGTGCCATTACATATTCCGATAAATGAAATTGATAAATATTTTTACAACAGAAAAAAAGACATTGAAAAAATAGAATACTACCTAAACTCCTTGGAATTGGGAATTTCTCAATCATTACTTATAAGTGGAGTAAGAGGAGTGGGGAAAACTTTTTTACTGCAAAAAATAAAACAAGACTCAAAAGAAAATTTCATAGTTTCTTATGTTGATGTTTCAAGAATTGTAGGAAAAGATGATACTCAATTAAAAGCACAATCCGTTTTATTGGAATTGTTGGATGAAATGAACAATTCCATCTACGAAAAATTAAATGACAATAGCAAAATAACTTTTCTTTTGAAAAATCTAATTGACAAATTAAAACTTAAAGATTACAGCATTTCAAAAGGAACACCTATCGCAGAACTGCCAATACCTTCAACAGAGGACAATTATAAAAAAATAAGTAAATTTGTAATGGAATATCCCCAAAAAGTTGTAGAAAGTATCGAGGGTATTGATGGATTTATAATAATACTTGATGAATTTCAAATGCTTAAAAAATTAAGAAACCCTGAAGATTTCTTCTGGATGCTTAGAAGCTACAGTCAATTTCAATCAAATGTAAGTTATGTGATGACCGGATCAATTTCAAAAACATCAAATATGATAGAAATGTTAAACGGTGCAACCGGTGCATTTGGAGGAAGAATGATACAAATAAATATAGATCCATTTTCCAAACAAGAAACTGAATCTTATTTTAAAGAAAGATTTCCCGAAATAATATTCACACAGAAAGGATTTGACCGTTTTTACGAATACACAAAAGGAATTCCAATGTATATTAATAGTTTTTACAATGCATTATCCTCTCATGAAACATATGATGAAGAATTAATAGATTATATCTTCCTCAATAATATGGATCAGATTCTTGTAATGTGGATTAGAATATGGGGTACCTTAAATAATTATGAAAAAAATATAATCTGTACAATGTTAAATCAAAAAAGCATTACCTGGTCTGAGTTGGAAAAGAATTTGAATATGTCCCCAGCAACATTAAATAAATATGTTAAAACATTACAAGACAAAGGGATAATAAACTATTATAACGGAAAATATTCTCTTGAAGATTTAATGCTTAAAACCTGGTTGAATTATGAAAAAGAGCGTACAGGAATTTATCCTTATTAAAAAAAAGAATAAAAGGATAAAAATTATCCTTTAATTAAATCAACAGCAGTTTGTATAGCTTCATCCATTTTATCTGTGTTTTTACCTGCTCCCTGAGCGAGTGTTAAGCGGCCTCCACCGCCACCACCCAATACACCGGCAGCAGTTTTGATGATTTCATTTATTTTAACTCCACTATCAATTGCTCCCTCGGAAGCTGCTCCAACGATTTTTCCATCATTGTTTCCCATTATAACAATATCTGCTTTTCCATTATCTGTAAAGTCAGTTGCTATTTTTTGAAGTTCTTTAAAATCTGCTTCAATTAACTTGGAAACTACTTTCAAACCATTGATTTCTTCAAATTCATCAGCAAGTGTGTTCATTTTTAACTTTGCTATTTCTGATTTTAATTTGTCAATTTCGTTTTTCTGTGCTTTCCATTCACTGAAGAATCTCTCACATGTTTTTGGCAGCTGATTGTTTTCAACTTTAAATATTGTTGAACTTTGTCTTAAAAGTTCTCCGTCGTGTTGCATTGATTCTATTGCTGCTAGACCTGCGGAGAAATCTATTCTTTCAACACCGTCTTGGACTCTTTCGGTTTTGTTGATTTTGATTGGTCCGACAACTCCTGTTCTTAGGACGTGTGTTCCTGCACAGGCTTGAACGTCTACTCCAGGGATTTTTACTACTCTAATCATTTTGCCTGGAACTATTCCTCCTTGGTAGAGTACGAATCCGTATAGTTCTTGTGCTTCGTCTCTTGTGTGGAATTTAATGTCCAGGTCTATGTTTGCCATTACATATTCGTTGGCTAGTTTTTCTATTTCGTTTAGTTCTTCTTGTGTGATTCTTTTGTAGTGTGATAGGTCTATTCTTGCTCTTGTGAGGCTGTTTTGTGATCCTGCTTGCCATATGTGTTGGCCTAGAATTTTACGTGCTGCTGCAATGACGAGGTGTGTTCCTGTGTGGTGGCGTGCGAGGGTTATTCTTCTGGTCCAGTCTATTTCACCTGTGATTTTTTTACCAACAACATCATCTTTAACTTCCCCATCAATATGGTGGAGAACAACATTATTGATTTTTTCAGCATATGGTATTTTAAATACATTTCCGTCAATGGAAACTTCACCAATGTCTGAAGGTTGACCTCCTCCTTCAGGGTAAAATATGGTTTTATCGAAGATTAAACATTTGTCCCCATCTTTTTCAACTAAACCTAAAACATCAGCTTCAAATTCTTTCTGGTAGAAATCTTTATAGAACAATAATTCAGTTTCAGGCAACTCAACTTTAAATGTTTCTTTCTTATTAGTTGTATCTTTTTCATGTGCCCCTGCAACCTGCGTGAAGAAATTATCAGGGACATTAACAGTGAAATCATCCCCTGCCATTTCAACAACAGTTTCAGGAGGAATTCCATGAGCATCATATAAATCAATTAACATATCCAAAGGCATTTCATTTTTACCCTCTTTTTTAAGTCTTTTAATTGATCTTTTAACAATACTTTTTCCTTTTTTAACAGTACTAGCATACCTTTGCTCTTCTAAAGTAATAATATTCATAATATGCTCTTCAGAATCACGAATTTCAGGATAGAATTTAGATAAGAAATCCAATTGAATATTCATTACATCAGCTAATGATTCTTCCATGTTTAAGTCTTTCATGAAACGAATAGTTCTTCTTAAAACCAAACGTGCAAGATAACCCTCCTTAACATTTGACGGAATAATACCATCAGCAATCATAAATGCTAAACATCTGGTATGATCTGCAATAATATAAATTGCCTCCATCGGCTCAGCTGCTTTTAAATACTCATCTAAAGATAAATTAAGACTGTCAGCAACCTGTTGCCTGAGTTCTTTTAAATCCCCAATATCTTCAATATCCATCATTCCAGCAATCTGAGCATTTCTTCCCTGAATATCTTCATTGATTTCAACACCAGTTAATTCTTTTAATTTATCAACTACTGGTGCAAAACATGCATCATAAGCAGTTGGAGTTCCCTGTGAAATCCATGCAATTCTTTCAAGCCCATAACCTGTATCCACTACTTTAATTGGGATTTCTTTTTTAGATCCATCTTCCAATGTTTCATACTGAATAAATACCAGAGTTGCAAGTTCCACTCCTCTGCAGCATACTTCATAACATGGTCCTTCATTACCTCCACCACTCCACCATGATTTGATGAAAGTAATCTCTTCAGTGTTGATTCCAATATGTTTGAAGAATTTATGACATAATTCAATTGTACGGTCTTCCCAGTAGATGAAATCATCTTCCTTGTTGATTACTGTATGTGTTCCCATTGTAAAACATGTCATGTGTCTACCTGTTCTTCCCACATTATCAACATCGTTTAATCTGATTGAAGGTTGTGCCATTTCAATTGGATTTGCAGGAGGTTTTACAAGTCCTGATGTAATCCATGGTTGGAAACAGAATATGGATGCTCCAACTAAAAATACATCATCTCTCCATCTTTTAGCTAATACTGGATATCTGTGGACATGTGTGTGTCCTTCACTTTCTAAAAATTCTCTGAAAACTTTCTGGATTTCATATAAATTGTATGGTTTATTTGTTGCTGGATTTGCAATAAACTCATACTCATCACATGGAGCATCTCCACAAGTTTCTCTTTCAACTTGAGAGTAAAACTCCTGTCCGCAAGTTTTACATGTTTGTTTTTTATAACCTAATTCGTCAAAAATTTCTACCATATTAATCATTTTAAAAGTATTTATTAGTTTAAAATATGTTTTTTGTTTAATAAATAATTAGCGAAATTATGATGATTTTTTTGGATTTGGGAATTTTTAAAATGATTTAGAATTATAATTCATTATATTATTTTTTTGAATTATGAGTTATTGGTGAAATATCTTAATTAAAAATTAGTGTTGATTATGAAAATTAATCATTTAACTGATAATGATGAAAAAAAAATAAAAAAAGAATAGGTGATAGATTTAATAAATCTATCCGAAGAGAGCTCCTAAGCCAGCCATAGCTTCTTCTTCATTAGCTTCTTCTTCCTCTTCTTCTTCAGGTTCTTCGTCAGCTGCTTCTGCTGCTGCAGGAGCTGCTGCAGCTGCAGGTGCTGCTGCTGCCATAGCAGTAGTTTCCATAGCTTCGTCGATGTCAACATCTTCTAAAGCTGCGATTAATGCTTTGATTCTAGCATCGTCAGCATCAATTCCTGCTGCTTCAATAATACTTTTAACATTTTCTTCGTTAATATCTTTTTCTGCACTGTGCAAAATCATTGCCGCATATATATATTCCATGTTATCACCATTAGTTTAATTTTAAAAT
>SUTL01000074.1 GCA_015062925.1 Methanobrevibacter thaueri | reverse complement strand
TCCTGGTGGAAATGGGCCAAGAAGTCCAGGACCTGGTGCACAAGCAACTATTCGTGCTTTAGCAAGAGCTGGAATAAAAATAGGAAAAATCGAAGATATTACTCCTATTCCTCACGACGGTACTGGAAGACCTGGTGGTAAAAGAGGAAGAAGAGTTTAAGCGGAAGGGTTTAATATGGAGATAGAATTAAAAAGTCAAAGCGATAATGAAATAGTTTTCATTGTTCGTGACGCTGAAGTACCTTTTATCAATGCTATTAGAAGATGTGCAATGGTAAATGTACCTAAAATAGCAATTGAAGATGTAAATATTATTAGAAACGACTCTGCAATGTTTAATGAGGTGCTTGCACATAGACTTGGTTTAACTCCTTTAGTTTCAGATTTAGATGCTCTTGAAGGATTATCCTTACCTGAAGACGATGACTGGGAAGAGTATAAAAATGGAATACAATTCAGCTTAGCTGAAGAAGGACCTAAAGTAGTTTATTCTAAAGATTTAATATCTTCAGACTCAAAAATTAAACCAGTATACGATACAATTCCTTTAGTAAAACTTAAAAAAGGCGAAATTGTTGCTATTGAAGCATATGCAAAAGTCGGTTATGGAAAAGAACATGCAAAATGGATGCCAACAACCGTATGTGCTTACAAACAATACCCTGAAATAACATTCAACGAAAATGTTGAAATAGACTACGATTGTGCTCAAGCATGTCCAAGAGGAGTTTTAAAATCAGACAGAAGATCTAAAAAAATCAAAATATTAGATATCGAAAACTGTTCCATGTGTAAAAGCTGTGTAAGAGCTTCAGACAATGGATATATAAATGTAGGATATCGTGAAAATGATTTTATTTTCAGAATCGAAACTGATGGGGCAATGCCTCCTAAAGAAGTTTTATTAAAAGCTTGTGACGTATTAGGTGAAAAAGCAGATAAGTTTATCAGATTTAGTGAAGAAGGAGGAAGTAAATAATGGTTAAGAAAGTAATAAAAACAAATCCTAACCTTATTGAACTTATTAATAAACTTTATGAACAATCAAGAAGTGAAGATGTAGCTATTTGGAAAGATGTTGCACAAAGACTTGAAAGGTCTAATAGAAGAACCGCTGAAGTAAATTTGTCTGATATATCAAGACATACTGAAGCTGGTGAAACTATTCTAGTACCAGGTAAAGTTTTATCTAATGGTGATTTAGACAATAAAGTAGATGTTGTAGCATTAAAATTCTCAGCTAAAGCACAACAAAAAATTGAAAGTGCTGGTGGAGAATGCATCTCAATTGAACAAATTATGGAAAGTAATCCTAAAGGATCAAATATAAGGATTATGGAATAAGGGGATGTGTGTTATGATAATTATTAACGGAGAAGGATGCATTTTAGGAAGATTAGCTAGTGTAACTAGTAAAAATCTTTTAGAAGGCGAAGAAGTTGTAATTCTCAACGCTGAAAAAATTATGTTAACTGGTAATAAAGAATGGGCTTATGCTAAATACAAACAAAGAGTTGACAGGGCAAGTATTTCTAACCCTCGTGACTTAGGTCCTAAATATCCTAGAAGACCAGATGATATATTTAGAAGAACTGTAAGAGGAATGTTACCATTCAAAAAATCTAAAGGTAAAACCGCATTTAAAGGTTTAAAAGCTTTCGTAGGTGTACCTGATGAATATGCTGATGCTGAATTTACTTCAGTTCCTCAAGCAGAATATAAAAATATTAAAAAAGGTATTGAATTAGGTGAAATCTCCAAACTTTTAGGAGCTACCTTTTAAATATAAAATGGATGTGTGATTATGGTTAAAGTTATTCATACTAGTGGAAAACGTAAAACAGCTATCGCAAGAGGTACTGTTCGTGAAGGAACTGGTAAAGTTAGAATCAATAAAGTTCCTTTAGAACTCTATTCTCCTGAGCTTGCTAATTTAAAATTACAAGAACCATTAACATTAGCTGGTGATTTAGCTAATCAAGTGGATATTAATATCCATGTTATTGGTGGAGGAGTAATGGGTCAAGCTGAAGCTGCACGTATGGTAATTGCTAAAGGACTTGTACAATGGTCACAAGATATGGATTTAAAAGAAAAATTAATCCAATATGATAGAACTATGTTAGTAGGTGACCCTAGACGTTCTGAACCTAAAAAATATGGTGGTCCTGGAGCAAGAGCTCGTAAACAAAAAAGTTACAGATAAAATTCTGTACTTTTTCATATTTAATTAAAAAAAGATGATTTAAATGATTCCTATAAGATGTTTAAGTTGTGGAAAACCTGTATCAGCTTACTTTGATGAATATAATAAAAGAGTAGCTGCTGGTGAAAATTCTAAAGATGTTTTAGATGATTTAGGTTTAACTAGATACTGTTGTAGAAGAATGTTAATTTCCCATGTGGAAACCTGGGAATAAAACAATTTGTAGGGATATTTTTTTAATATAAATATTAAAAATCTTGGTAAAATTAATATGCCTAATAATATTAAAATGGAGTAATATTCATGGATGTTGAAAAAAAATTAACAAGGTTTGAAAGAGCTAGACTTCTTGGAGCTAGAGCAATTCAAATATCTATGGGTGCAAGACCATTAGTTGAAATCACTGATTCTCTTGATCCTATTGATATAGCTTATCAAGAACTCAAAGCTGGAGTTTTACCATTAGATGTTATTAGAGATGAATAGATTATTAAATTCTATTTATTCTCATTTAATATATTTAATAAAAAAAATAGTAAATACCAATTTAAAACACTTATTAAGAAACTTACTAATTTTTTTCAAAATATAAGGTTTGATTGGTAATAAATTAAATGACACTGAGGTGTTTTTTTGGATAGTATAATAGAAGACGTCCAAGTCAGAAAGATATTGGACAGCAGAGGTAATCCAACTATTGAAGTAGATGTAATTACTTGGAATGGTTTTGGAAGAGCAGCTGCACCAAGTGGAGCAAGTACAGGTTCAAGAGAAGTAATACCATTCCCTGAAGGTGGAGTTGATGTTGTAGTAAGTGAAATGGAAGATTTAATTGCTTCTGAACTTATTGGAATGGATACATGTGATGTTGCAACTATTGACGAAGTATTAAAAGAAATTGATGGCAGTGATAATTTATCCGCTATCGGAGGTAATACTACTGTTGCAATTTCTATGGCAGCAGCTAAAGCAGCAGCCGCATCTTATAATATGCCACTTTACCAATACATTGGAGGGAATTTTGCAAATGAATTACCGTACCCATTAGGTAATATGATGAACGGTGGCGCTCATGCAGGTGTTAATGCTCCTGATATTCAAGAATTCCTAGTTATTCCAATTGGAGCTACTAATATTGTTGATGGAATTTTTGCAAATGCTTCTATTCACAAAAAATTAAAAAATTTAATCCAATCCAAAGACTCATCATTTACCGGAGGTAAAGGTGATGAAGGAGGATGGGTGCCAAATATAACTAATACTGATGCATTAGAAATATTAACTAAAGCATGTGAAGAAGTTAGTGATGAAATAGGTATTGAAATCAAACCCTCCTTGGATATGGCAGCATCTGAATTATGGGATGCAGATGAGCAGAAATATATTTATGCTCAAGACGGTATTAAAAAAGATGCCGGGGATCAAATTGATTTCGTAAAAGATATTATTGATACTTACAATATATTTTATGTAGAAGACCCATTTGACGAATCTGACTTTGAAGGATTTGCTCAATTAACTTCTAAAGTTGGGAATAAATGTCTTGTTTGTGGAGATGATTTATTCACAACAAACAAAGAACTTTTAGCTAAAGGTATTGAAATGAATGCTGCAAATGCAATTATTATCAAACCTAATCAAATAGGATGTTTATCTGAAACTTATGCTTGTGTGAAACTTGCAAAAGAACATGATATTATTCCAGTTGTTTCTCACAGATCAGGTGAAACAACAGATGATACTATAGCGCACTTAGCTGTTGGTTTTTCATCTCCAATGATTAAAACCGGAGCTATAAGTGGTGAAAGAATAGCTAAATTAAATGAGCTTATTCGCATAGAAGAAAAACTTCCAAATTCAAAAATGGGCAAATTATAAAAAATAAATAATTATTTGGAGAGATGTTTAATTATGTCAAAAGTAATTCTTGATTATGATAAATGTGATGGTGCAGACTGCGCTGAATGTGCAGATGTTTGTCCAATGGAAGTACTAGTTCTCGAAGGAGATAAAATAGAAATTGTCAATCCTGACGAATGTAGTTATTGTGAAGTATGTATGGACGTTTGTCCTAACGATTGTATTAAAATTGAAGATGATTTTTAAATAATAAATAATTAGTAGGTGAATAAATATGGCAAATGAAGAACTTTTAATAGATTTAGAAAATTACTTAGCAGCTGGTTTACACATCGGTACTCAGCAAAAAACAAGTGACATGGAAAAATATATTTTCAGAGTAAGATCTGATGGATTATACGTATTAGATATTCAAAAAACCGATGAAAGAATCAGACAAATCGCAAAACTTTTAGCAAAATACGATCCTGAAGATATTTTAGTAGTAGCAACCCGTCAATACGGTCAAGCTCCTGTTAAAAAATTCGGTGAAATCGTAGGTTCTAAAACTATCCCTGGAAGATTCATCCCAGGAACCTTAACAAATCCAAATTATGCTAAATTCATTGAACCAAAAATTATTGTTGTAACAGACCCAAGATCCGATGCACAAGCAATTCTCGAATCCAAACAAAACGGTATTCCTGTAATTGCATTATGTGATACTGAAAACTTACTTAGTTTTGTTGACATTGCTGTTCCTGTAAACAACAAAGGTAGAAAAGCTATTGCTTTAGTTTACTGGTTACTTGCAAGACAAATTTTAAGAGAAAGAGGAGACATTCCAGAAGACGGTGACTTGGATATTGAACCAACAGATTTCGAACTTAAATTTTAAGTGAGTTAAATAAGATGTTAAGACAACCTGCAGTGGCTGGAGCATTTTATCCAGATAATCCTCAAAAATTAAAAGAACTTATAGAAAGTTGTTTCTTAGATAATAATGGTGTTGGTTACATCCCAGAACTTTCTATTTTCAAAGGTGATGATTATCCTATAAATGTTATGCTTCCTCATGCGGGTTATCAATATTCTGGTCAAATAGCCTCTTATGGTTATTGTGAAATTGTTAAAAATGGTTTTCCTGAAGTGTTTATTATAATAAGTCCTAACCATACTGGATTTGGTAGTGAAATTTCTGTTTTCAATGAGGGTGAATGGATTACTCCACTTGGAAATGTTAAAATTGATGATGAATTTGCTGAAGGTATTATTGAATTTTCAGATATTGCATCTGGAGATTTCACTGCACATGTTCATGAACACAGTATTGAAGTTCAACTACCATTTCTACAATATTTTTCAGATGATTTTAAAATCGTTCCGATTGTAATGGGAACTCAATCTATTGTAACAGCTAATGATTTGTCAAATGCAATTTTTGAAACTGCAAATAAATTAAATAAATCATATTGTGTTATTGCAAGTACAGATTTGTCTCATTTCAACAATCAGGAAAAAGCAAATAAAGTTGATGCTTTTGTTCTTGAGGATATTGGTAATATGGATGAATTTAAACTTTTTGAAGAAGTTATTCAGTATAATATTACAATGTGTGGTTATGCACCAGTAATGACTACTATTGCTCTTTCGAGAAAATGTGGGAAAAACACTAGTGAAATATTGGCTTATGGAACTAGTGGTGATGTTACTGGGGATTTTACGTCAGTTGTAGGTTATGCTTCAGGTGTTTTTAAATAAAAAAGGTGTAATTTTTTATGATAGCTAAAGCCTCTGCTCCGGCAAAAACAATATTATTCGGTGAACATTCTGTAGTTTATGGTGAGCCTGCTATAGCAGGAGCAGTTAATAAAAGAGCTTATGTTACTGTTAGTCCATCAAAGGATGGTAAAACTATTTTCAAAGCTCCGGATATTGGTTTTGAAGCGGAATTATTCACTGAATCAAAAAAATATGTTTTACTTAAAGGAAAACCAGGTATTATTAGATATATTTTAGAATCTCTTTATAGAGTTCACGATCATACTCCAATTGCAATTACTTTAAATTCAAATGTTCCAATTGGTTCTGGATTAGGTTCATCAGCAGCTGTTACTGTAGCTACTCTAGCAGCATTATATCGTTATCATAATATTCGTTTTAACAAGAAATCTCTTGCACATGATGCTCATATGGTTGAGCAAGCCGTTCAAGGTGTTGCAAGTCCACTTGATACTTTAGTTTCAACTTATGGTGGTCTTGTGTATCTATCAAGAAATAAGAAAGTTGAACATTTTAATGTTAATTTCAATGTTCCTTTTGTTGTTGGTTACACTACCAAGCATGGTAATACTGGTAAAATGGTTAAGGACGTTCGGAATTTAAAAATCAGAAATCCTAAGATTATAAGTCCGGTTATTTCTGCAATGGGTGATTTAACTAATTATGCTAAACAGGCTATTTTAAAAAGAGATTTCAAGAAAATTGGTGAATTAATGAATATTAACCATGGATTTTTAGATGTGTTAGGTGTTAATACTTTAGAATTGTCTCGTATGGTTTATAATGCTAGAAATGCAGGTGCTATTGGTGCTAAAACCACTGGTGCTGGTGGTGGGGGTAGTATAATTGCTCTTTGCCCAGGTAAAGCTGATGAAGTTGCAAATGCAATTGAACGTGATGATAATGTTTTAAAAATTAGATTCACTCGAAAAGGAGTTTCTTCAAGGGTTTACAAGTGATTGGATGATTATTTTAAAAATTGGCGGCAGCATATTAACAAATAAAGATTCAAAAATAAGTGAAGTAAATCCAACTTCCCTTAAAAGAATCGCCTCAGAAATTAAAAATTCAATGGAAAACTCACCTAAACAATTAATCATTGTTCATGGTGCAGGTTCATTCGGACATCCGCCAGCAAAAAAACATAAAATAGGGGAAAAATTCAATAAAAATGAATATCCTCAAAAAAGACTTGGTTTTTGTGAAATACAAAACGAAGTTAAAAAATTAAACATGCACATCTGTGAAGCTTTCATTAAAGAAAACTTACCAGTAATTGCAATACCAGCATCCAGTTTCATAACAGCAACAAATAAAAGAATAACTCAAGCAAACCTTGATTTATTTAAAAAATATTTACAAAAAGGTTTTATTCCAGTTATTTACGGAGATGTTGTTCTGGATGATGAATTGGAATTCTGCGTCATATCAGGTGATCAGTTAATCCAAAACTTAGCTATGAATTTAAAACCTGAAAAAGTAATCTTAGGAACAGACGTTGATGGAGTTTATAATAAAAACCCAAAAACACATGAAGACGCACTGTTTTTTGATAAATTTTCATCCCTAAAAGATCTTGATACTTTAGAAGGAACAACAAATGTTGATGTTACTGGTGGTATGGTTGGTAAAATCAAAGAACTTTTATATTTAGCAGATTTAGGAATTGAATCTAAAATAATAAATGCTGAAGTTAAAGATAATATTTACAAAGCACTAGAAGACAAGGATGTTAAAGGAACAATAATTTCAAGGGGATAATTAATATATGATTTCAAATAGAAAATTAGAGCATTTATTAATTTGTGAAAATTATGATGTTGAGTTTAAAAACAAAACTACCGGTTTTGAGGATATTGAATTAATCCATAATGTATTACCTGAAATTGATAAAAATGAAATAGATTTATCAACTTCTGTTTTTGGTAAAAAATTAGACTCACCTTTATTTATCACAGCTATTACTGGTGGCCATCCTAAAGCTAAAGATGTTAATAAAATGTTAGCTATTGCAGCTGAAGATAATGGGATTGCTTTAGGTGTTGGATCTCAAAGAGCAGCATGTGAGCATCCGGAACTTGAAGATACTTATACTGTTGTCCGTGAAAATGCACCTGATTGTTTACTTGTTGGAAACATTGGAGCACCACAACTTAACCTTGCTCAAAAAGCAGTTGAAATATTAGATGCTGATATTCTTGCAATTCATTTAAATCCACTACAGGAATCCATACAACCTGAAGGAGATTTGGATGCAAGAGGATACACTGATTTAATATCTAAAATCACAGATACTGTGGATATTCCTGTACTTGCTAAAGAAACTGGTTGTGGAATTTCCGCCGAATCAGCTAAAATATTGGTTGATGCTGGTGTTGATTATATTGACATTGAAGGTGCAGGTGGTACAAGTTGGGCTGCTGTTGAAACATACCGGGCAGATGACAGGTATTTAGGTGAAATATTCTGGGATTGGGGTATTCCAACTGCAATCTCAACAGCTGAAGTTACAAATACAGTTAACGTTCCAGTTATTTCATCCGGAGGTATACGCACAGGTCTTGATGCAGCTAAAGCCATTGCTCTTGGAGCAGATGCTGTTGGTATGGCATTACCATTTTTAAAGAATTGTAATTCCAAAGAAGCTTTAAACACATTTATTAATAAATTTAATGATTCACTAAGAATTGCTATGTTTTTAGTTGGAGCAAATAATATAGAAGAATTGAAACAATCCAAGTTAGTTATTCGTGGAAAAACAAAAGAATGGTTAACTGAAAGAGGTATTAACACAAAGAATTATTCAAGGAGATAAAACATGAGCGTAGAAATTATCGCTATTGGAGGATATCAGGAAGTCGGGAAAAACATGACTGCAGTTCGTGTAGGTGATGATGTTGTTATTTTTGATATGGGAATTCACCTGGACAGAATCAGCATGCATGAAGATACTGATATCGATAGAATGCATAGTTTAGATTTAATTGAAAGAGGAGTTATTCCAGACGACACATTAATGAAGGATGTTGATGGTAAAGTAAGAGGAATAGTTTTCTCTCACGGTCACTTAGACCATATTGGTGCAGTCGCTAAACTAGCACACAGATATGATGCACCGTTAATTGGAACACCATATACTTCTGCTTTAATAGAAAAACAAATTAAAGGAGAACGTAAATTTAAAGTAACAAATCCAATCAGGGTTTTAAATCCTGGAAGTAAATTAAAACTTTCAAAAGATATTACCTTGGAATTTGTACAGTCCACACACAGTATTCCACAAGCAGTATTTCCGGTTTTACATACTTCAGAAGGAATTATTGTATATGCATTGGACTTTAAATTTGACAATCATCAGAAAGTATCTCCACCGCCTGATTATAAAAGATTAAAAGAATTAGGTCGTAAAGGAGTTCTTTCATTAATAGTTGAAACAACTAATGCTAAAAATTATGATGAAGTAAAAACACATTCCGAGAGAATTGCGAAAAATATTCTTGAAGATGTAATGAGAGGACCATTACTTGAAAAAACAGGAATGATTGTTACAACATTTTCATCTCATGTTGAACGTGTACAGGCAATAGCGGATATTGCTAAAAAAAGTCATAGGGAAATATTTTTCTTAGGAAGATCAATGGAGAGATTCTGTGGTATTGCACAGAAATTAGGAATCTTAAAATTACCTAATAATGCAAGTATATTCGGATCTCCTAAAGCAGTTAACAGGGCTTTGATGAAAGCAGATGAAGATCGTGCTAATTATTTGCTTGTAACTACAGGACATCAAGGTGAACCTGATGCATTACTTCCAAGAATTGCGAATGGCAGAACCCCATTCAATATTAAAAAAGGAGATAATGTTATTATTTCAGCACCTATTATTCCAAATCCAACCAATGCAGCAAATAGACATATTATGGAGAGAAGATTAAAATTAAAAGGTGCAAGAATTTATCCAAATGCTCACGTTTCCGGACACGCTGGAAGAGAAGACCACAGAGAATTTTTACGTATGTTAAAACCACAACATATTATTCCTGCACACGGAGATTTATCCATGC
>SUTL01000073.1 GCA_015062925.1 Methanobrevibacter thaueri | reverse complement strand
CAATCATCCAATCCTATCTAACTCACCACCCCATCCACATAAAAAAAATATAGACACTAACCCACTAAAATGTGCAATTCATCCCCGGCTTAAAGAAGCCGGAGAATTCTTGCACAATAAAGTTAAATATTATTATATTTAAATTTATATATAACAATCATATAATGGATTGTTTAACTGATGGTTCTACGAGGATTGCCTAGAAAAAACTCAATTAACTCATTGAACAAAAAAACAAAATCTAGGAATCCTCACCTTCTACAAGGGGGGGGGACTGTTCAATAGTATTGGTGATTATAATTTTTTAATTGGTGTTTTATTGATGGATGATTTGAAAAAAAATTTAGATATTTTGAATGATGAAATTAAACGTTTAAGTCTTCAGATTGAAAATGAAAAGATAATTGCTGAGAATAATATTAAACCTTTAACTTGTGAACTTAATCAGGTTAAAGAGGATAAGCGTAAGTTTGCTTTGAAAAATGATTTTGATTCTATTCAGTCCTGTCGTAGACGTGAGGAAAATCTTAAATTTAAAATTAATGCTTATTGGAATAATTATTCTATTCTTAAAAATGATTTGGTTAAGTTAAATAATCAAAAAACAGCTCTTGAATATGAAATTAAATTGGAAGAGGATAGGGTTAGAAGAAATAATGAGCTTTTAGCTAAAATGGATGTTGTTTTAGATAATTATCGGAAGACTCATGATCTTAAACAGGCTGCTGTTGATTCTAATATTAATCCTGATTATGTTCAGCAGTGGTTTGAATGGGGTGAGAATAATTTTAATGAAACTTATAATAGTTTCTATAATGGGGTTGTTGATATTGATAGTTATTTTAAGAAATTGGAATCTGAAGAGCTTAGAAATCAGATGGATAGGGTTGTTGATGCGTATTGTGAATCTGGTTCTTTAGAAGATGCTTGTGAAATGGTGGGTGTTGGTTATGATACTGTTATGTATTGGTATGAGTGGGGTTTGAGGGGTTTTGGCGAGGATAATGTTTATTTTTATAATAGGATTTTTTCTCTTAAAAAATAGATTTATTTTTTTGAATATTATATAGTTAATATTGATTTTTGATTAATAAATTTTAATTTTTTTTATAATGTTAAGTATTACTTTTTATTGATTTTCTATTGTTTTAAACAAACACTTAAATATTATTTCATATATACTGTTAAGTATGGGTGGAAAATTATCCAAAAACATGGGATTAATAAAGAAGGGAGATAATATGTTAAACAAAAAATACATTTTTCTAATATTAATACTAGTAAATATTTCCATAATATCCTCTGCAAGTGCAACAGAGAATATTATTGATGTTATGGCAAATGATACTGGGGTTAATGATGCTATAACAACAATTGATGATACTACGGGAGACACGCTTGCAGAAAATTAAAACAATGAAAATTCAAAAATAAAAATAGATAATCAAAATATTATAAGGATAATTGTAAAACAGAACCGGATTTGGAACTTATAAATCAAATCAACAAATGGATTGAATATAATTTAAATATAATCCAGGATAATCATCCAAAAAAAGATAAAAAGAAAAATATTAAACTATATGATGAGAGATTTTTCAACATATTATTTTAAATAAATATTTTATATTTATAAATCAAAAATTATTATTATTATGGTTGTGTTAAATTCTATTTCTAATACTTGGATTAATAATATTAAAAAATTAGATGAGAAAAACAAATTGGCACATGGGGAAATATATTCTCGTGATGGTAGTGTTAAAGATTTTGAAATTAATGAAAATATTGTTAAAGCTAATGTTGAAGGTGCACCGGGAGATTTCTACGAAGTAGAAATTAAATTCAACCAATTTACAAAAAGAAATATAAATAAATTAACAGGTTTCATTAATGATAATAGTGTAATTTATTTTAAAATAATTAATGGTCAATTCCCCGATGAATTACTGGATGCTGGTGTTAAAATCTTACCTGATTCTTTGAAAGATTTTAAAATGTCATGCAGTTGTGATAAAGGTTTATTCTGCAAACATAAAGCAGCTGTTTTTCATAAGATTGCAAAGGAAATAGATAAGAATCCTTTTTTAGTTTTAAGACTTAAAGGTTTTGATTTATCAGTTTTATTTGATAATGAATATTTTAAAATAACTACTGTTAGAGAACTGGTGAGAAATGAAAAAAAATATAAATTAAACGCATCAGATAATATAGATAATTTAACTAAATTATATAATTCATTATCATCTTATCCATCATTTTTCCCATCTAAAACTATTGATTTTAAAAAAATATTATATGATGTTCTAGTTTCAATGTCAAATAATGCATATAATATATGTAATCCAAGAATTAAGGGTTTTAAAGAATATATTACTTTAGGGAATTATATTCAAAAACATGATTATTCCAATATTAAAGAGTATGGGGAAATGAAAAAAGTTTTTGAGGATAAATGGTTAAATCCAACATCATGGGATGAGTTTAAAATAGATTTAAATGGGAATTATGAGATTATTAAAATCAATACTGGTGATTTTGATAATAATTTCATCCGTCAGGATTTAAAATATCCATTATTTGCATTTTTCGCTGAATTATCTCAGATAAAAATAGATGATTATTCATATAATATTAGGTTTTTAAATAAGTTATTCCAGTTCACATTAAAACTCATTATCGATTTGGAGTTAATTCCTGAATTTTTCAGATTGGATAATAAGGAATTTCATATAAGATGGATTCCTGCTTTTGAAGAGGAAATTTATAAAAAGTTAAATGAGTTTTCCAGTAAATGTCCGGATAATTTATTAACTTTTTATAAAACACAAATACCAAAGAATAATCAGATTATTATTTTAATCAGTTTATTTTTTGAAGGATTCAGCAAATATTTTATGATTAATCCATTATATGAAACCTCTTTTATAAATGACCGTTATTTTAGTTTATTTTTCATAAAAAGTCAGGATTTAACTTCTTATAATTATAAAAGAAGTGAAATTGAAATTGATAATTGGCTTCATGCTTTATATTTGAACCAGCAGGATTATAAGTTAGTTTTAAATGTTGATCAAAAGGATTTTGAATTTATTTTTGATTTTAAAGTCAGATTGGAGGATAATTTATATGATTTTAATGAAATTTGTGATTTGAAAAGATTGGATATTGTTAAAAGTTGTTTTATAATTCAAAATATTTTTAACAGTAATGGTTTGTTTTTTGATTTTAATAAAGTTAAAATAATGGATTTAAATGAGTATTCTCGGTTTGTTAGTGATGTTTTACCGGTTTTAAGTCTGTGTGGTGTTGAAGTTGATGAGCCTTTGGAGTTGAAAAATTCTTTAAAACCAAAATTAATTTTAAATAATAATTCAAGTAAACCTTCATCATCTTTAACTCTCAATGATTTAACTGATTTTGATTGGAAAATAGCTATTGGGGATGAAACATTCTCTATTGATGATTTTGAAACTTTTGCTCAGAATTATAGGGGTTTAGTTAAGATTAAGGATAAATATTATTTTATTGAAGATGATGATTTGGAACAATTACGGGAGGATATATCCAATATTCCTGAGAATAGGGATAAATCCTCTATGGTTAGTTATTTGTTAAGTAGTGCTGCGGATCATTTATGGCTTGATGAGAAAGTTGATGAATTAATGAGTAAGATTTTAAATATTGAGCCTGCGGAAATTCTGGGGAATTTGAATTGTGATTTAAGACAATATCAGGAAGTTGGTTTTTCATGGATGCTTCAGAATATGCAGATGGGTTTTGGATCTATTCTTGCTGATGATATGGGTCTTGGGAAAACCGTTCAGATATTAACATTAATATTATATTTAAAGGAATCTGGAAAGTTAAATGAAGGAAAAGTGCTGATTGTTGCACCAACCAGTATTTTAACAAATTGGCAAATGGAAGTTGAAAAATTCACTCCCTCACTTAATATTAAAATTTATCATGGAATGAACAGACAGTTTCCTGAGGGAGATTATGATATATTATTAACATCTTATGGTATGATAAGGCAGGATATTGATGAGTTTATAAGTCGGGATTGGTTTTTATTTGTTGTTGATGAGGCGCAGAATATTAAAAATCCATCAACAAAACAAACTAAGGCGATTAAACAGATTAATGCAAATCATCATATTGCTTTATCAGGTACTCCAGTTGAAAATCATTTAGGTGAGTATTGGTCAATATTTGATTTTATTAATAAAGGATATTTAAAATCACTTAAATCATTTAAGGAAAGGTTCATGCGACCTATTGAGAAATATCATGATCAGATTGCATTAAATGATTTTAAAAAAATCACTTCTCCTTTTATTTTAAGAAGAGTTAAAACAGATAAGTCAATTATTGATGAATTGCCGGATAAATTTGTTAATGATATTTACTGTAATTTAACTGTGAAACAAGCTTCCATGTATGATGAAACTTTAGATATGTTATTAAGAGATGTTGAGAATAATGAGGGTATTAAAAGAAAAGGTTTGGTTTTAAAACTTATTAATTCATTAAAACAAATTTGTAATCATCCATCACAGTTTTTAAAAATTGATGAAGCTAAAATTAATGAATCCGGTAAGTTTGAAGTATTGGTTAATACTTTAGAAACAATCATTGAATCTGATGAGAAAGTACTGATTTTCACTCAATATGTTCAAATGGGTAAAATAATGAAAAGATTACTTGAAGATAAATTTTCTCAGGAAGTTTTATTCTTGTATGGTGGTGTTCCAAGAGAAAAACGGGATGAGATGATTGATAAGTTTCAAAATGGTGATGTGAAAATATTCATATTATCTATTAAGGCAGGTGGTATTGGTCTTAATTTAACTGCTGCTTCAAATGTGATTCATTATGATTTATGGTGGAATCCTGCTGTTGAAAATCAGGCAACTGACAGGAGTTATAGGATTGGTCAGACGGAAAATGTGATGGTTTACAGATTCATTACAAAAGGTACTTTGGAGGAGAGGATAAATCAGATTCTTATTGAGAAGAGAAATTTAGTTGATATGGCAATTGGTGGTGAGGAGTCTTTCATTACTGAAATGTCAAATGAGGAATTAAGAGAAATGCTTGATTTAAGAAGCAGATGATTAATATGGTAATTTAGAAGAGGTGTTTTTTTATGAAAAAATCAGATGATTGGGATGATATTAAAGTTAATAGGAGAAGTTCAGATAGGGTTTGTTTTGAATCTAATTTGATTCAGCAAATTTATGATGGAATTGATTATTTAAGAAGTGAAGGTAAGGATATTTTAATGGAATTGGATAAGAAGGGTATTGATGATTTTGATTTGGAGGATTTTGGTGAGAAAACTCTTAATCAGATTGATGATATTGTTGATGATATTGATGATTTTAGAGAAGAGATGGATTTGGATGATATTCCTGAGTTTGTGAAGAATTCTTCTAAGAATGCTAAGGTGGCATTGAATAGGGATTCTGATTATGTTAGGAAGGCTAAAAGAAGGTTGAAGAAGGCTGAGGGTGAGGATGGTCGTCGTTTTGAGAAGATTAATTTGAAGGTTGTTAAACTTTGTGATAAGGCGGTTTATGTTAATGAGTTGAATTTTGAAGCGTATTATGTTAAGGCTAGGGCTTTGGTTAATTTGAAAAAGTATGATGAGGCTATTGATGCTTTGATTAGTTGTTTATCTGTTAATCGGGATTATGTTGATGCTTGGCTTTTAATTGGTGATGTGAATAGGTTGAATTCTGATTTTGAGGATGCTATCAGTATCTATGATAGAGTTTTAGAGGATAATGAAGGTCTTTTTGAGGCGTTGGTTGGTAAGGCTAGGGTGTATTGTGATATGGGTTTGTTTGCTGAAGCTGATGATTTTTTCAAAAGGGCTGATGCTGTTGGATGTTTGGATGATTCTTGTGTTGAGTGTTGGGAGTTTTGTAAGTTGAATTTAGGTTGATTTTTTTTTGGTTATAGATATATTACATATGTTAAAGATGCATTACCTGATATATAAAGGTTTTGTTTTTTATTTTTTATTTTTTTTATTTATTTTTTCTTTTATTTTTCTTATTTTAGATTTATGATTTACTTATTTTTTAGTTTACTCTATTTTTTTCTTTTATTATTTTAATATTTTTGTTTTTTATTTGTTTTTTATATTTTTATCTTGTTTTTATTAATTAATATTTAACCGTAAAGTTTATATAGTATGTAATCTAACATTAACATAAGTAATTAGTTTTTAACATAATTACTTATCAGTACTTAAATAATCACAAACAAAAAACGTTAATTTGATGGGGATATAAAAAAATGAAAACCATGATAAAATATTTAAGGCAAGAACTAAAACTAAGTCAAAAAGAACTTGGAGACAAAGTAGGAGTGACCCGTCAAACCATAAACGCACTAGAAAATGGTAGATACAACCCCTCATTATTTCTCGCATATGAAATAACCCAAGTTTTCAACAAAATGTTATTCAAAGGAGACAGAGAAAAATACTTCGTTATAGAAGAAATATTCCTCTTCGATGAAGATTACTATTAGGAGATAAAAAAATGATTCTAGACATATATAAAGACGCAATAGAATATTCAGCTAAAGATTGGAAAAAACTAGTAATACTAGGAGTAATTTGCTTATTCAGTTTCTTATTATTACCACTTTTCTTAATAACCGGATATAACTATCGGGTTATTAACACCGCAGTACACGGTATAATAAATGGTAAAGATGAACTTCCGGAATTTGACAACCTCTTTGACATGTTCATTGATGGAGTGAAAATAGTGATAGTGCAAGTAATATACCTGATCATACCACTATTAATATTTTTCATATTCACATTTGTTTCAGGTGCATTTCCAGGTCCAGCATCACCTGTATTAATGATTATAGGATGCTTAATCACATTCATAATCGGAATTATAACATGCTTAATGAGTCAAATGGGAATGTGTCATATGGCATATCATGACGGAGCATTCTCAAAAGCATTTGCATTCTCAGAAATCAAAGAAGCAATAGATGAAATCGGCTGGTTCAAATGCATCATAACCTATATTGGATTAATAATAATCTCAGTAGTATTAGCTAGTGTTGTTACTTTAATTGTAACCGGAATATTCACAGTATTCGGTGTTTCCGGAGCAGTATTAGGAGCAGATCCAAGTGGAGTATTCATACTAGGAGCATTCATAAACTCATTAATCACAATGTTTTTAGTAGGACCATATTTAAGCATATTCAATTCAAGATCTATCGGTTTATTATATACAATGCAAATATAAAATGGTGGTAATAAATGGCAAGTATAACAGATTATGTCGGTGAAGGATTAAAATATCCTTTATCAGACTTTAAAAAACTCTTAAGTTTCGGTGCTTTATTTGCAATAATTAACATTATATCAGTTGCAATTTCACAAATCTCACAAAATTCAATTAATAATATTAAAATAGAATCTGCAAATTCATTTTCAGATGCTATTTCACAAATAACAAATCAAACAATGACTCAAATGTCATCAACTGATATTTTCATGATAACAGCTTTAGGAATAATAATATTCATTATATTCTTAATAATCCTCGGATATCAGTATGATGTGATAAAATTCTCAATAAACAGGAAACCTGACCTTCCAGGATTTAATGATATAATTGGATTATTGGTTAAAGGAATAAAATACTTCCTTGTATCTTTAATTTATAATATTATTCCAATAATTTTATTCATAATCAGTCTCGAATTAGTAGCTTATGAATCATATGTATTACCATTAATGGGAATATCTGGCATATTATTCATAATATTTAATTTCCTCCTTGTTATGGCATTAACAAACATGATTGATTCAGATAAAATTGCTGATGCATTTGCATTTAAAGAAATAATTAATAAAATCTCAAACCTCGGATGGGCAAAATACATTGGAATAATCATATTCACATGCATAATCTATATGATAGTTATGGTTGCTGTTGGAATGATATTTGCAGGTATTATTGTATTATTCACAATGACAATAAAAAATGGTCTGGTATTAGCAATACTCATAGGACTTATTAGCGGATTATTCATATCTCCCTACTTCAGTGTATTTTTCCAGAGAGTATATGGTGCTATATATCATGAAGCAATAAAATAAGGGAAAATATTATTATTTTTCCTATTTCCTTTTTTTTTAAATTACTTTTAAGTAGTATTAATATTATAATATAATTATTATGTGTTCTATTGTTGGTCTTCAGGGTATTTTTAAAGGTAATGATATTGTTAAAATGTTAAAATCTTCAAAAAATCGAGGTCCTGATTCTTCCGGTGTTTATTTAAATAATGTTATTTTAGATATTGATTTAGATGAATTTGATGATTGCAGGGAGTATGATATTGGTTTTGGTCATAATTTACTTTCTATTTATGATAATGTTGATCGGATATCAAAACCACAACCGGTTTTAAAGGATAATCTTGTTCTGGTTTTTAATGGTGAATTATATAATTTTTTAACAATTCGTAATCTGGTTAAAAAATTAGGTGTTGATGTTGAAATCATTTCTGATAGTGAGGTTTTACTTTATTTAATTGATTATTTTTATAATGATGATTTGTTAAAAGCTGTTCAGATGGCAGTTAATGTTATTGATGGGGATTATGCTTTTGCTGTTTTTGATGGCCATGATTTGGCTGTTGCACGTGATCCTTTAGGTGTTAAACCATTGTTTTATTCATGCGATGATGTTAGGTGTGGTTTCGCATCTTCAAAACAGGCTTTATATGATGTGGGTTTTAAGGATATATCAACTTTAAAACCAGAACACATCCTATTTAACTGGAATGATATATCTCCAACACAACATATTTATGAAAAAGTATATGATGCCGATGTAAATAAAACAGACAAGCTATTAAAATTAAGTTTATCAAAAAGAATTGAAGGATTAAGAGAGCTCGGAGTAATATTCTCAGGGGGACTAGACAGTTCATATCTTGCACTATTACTGAAAAAAATATCACAAAACACACCACTAAAAATAACACTATACGCAGTAGGAACAAAAAACTCAAAAGACATCCAAGCAGCAATACACGCCTCAAAATCACTAAACCTACCATTAAAAATCATAGAAATAACCGAAGAAACAATAAGAGAAAACCTACCCAAAATAATTAAAGCAATAGATGATGACAACCTCATGAAAATAGGGGTTGGAATGACAACCTACCTTGCAACAAAAAAACTAGCAGAAGACGGATTAAAAGTAGCAATATCTGGACAAGGAGCAGATGAACTATTCGCAGGATACAAAAGATACCTTGAAAGCTATAAAAACCAAACACTAAACTATGACTTAAGACAAGACATATCTAACATGTACCATGTAAACCTAGAAAGAGACGATGCATGCTCAATGCTAAACTCAATAGAATTAAGATTGCCATTTCTCGATGAAAAACTAGTAGAACATGTATTAAACATTCCAGATAATAAAAAAATAGTCTCCATACATGATGATATGAGAAAAAGTATTCTAAGAAAAATAGCATTCAAAGAAGGACTAGACTATAAAATAGCATACAGACCAAAAAAAGCAGCACAATACGGAACAGGAATCGATAAAATATTAAGAAAAAAAATCATAAAAAACACAGACCTATCACAATATTTAAATTAAATTTAAAATGAATATCCAGTCTTGGTTTTGATATTTTCTTTGAATATTCTTCATTTTTCAGAGATATTTTCCAATGCTGTCAAGCTAAGATTTTTTTGATTTTTTAAAAGCTATCTTGGATGTTTGATTTGCATTTTTTATGATAATATTTGTCTTTTTCTCTTTCTTCGTTTGTTGAAGGATTTATTTTTGTATATACTAAGTCTTTACTTGCTATATTAAGTATATCTTGTATTGCAATATTTATTTCTTCTTTATCATCTGTCAGGAGTCTGAACATTTCTTCTTTGATGTTTCCGATGAGT
>SUTL01000072.1 GCA_015062925.1 Methanobrevibacter thaueri | reverse complement strand
ATATTGAAGAAATAATTATAATCTGGGAAATTTTCAGTTTTAATTCCAAGTTCCTCATCGAAATCTTTTTCTATTTTCTTATTTTCAGGTCCAAAAATAGTTATAAAAACATATTTATTTGCAATTCTATTTAATTCACTTATAACCTGTTCTATTGGTATGATGCCGTTTAAGGATCGTGAACAAACTACAACATCAACATCACCAATATCATTATAGGTAATTTCTTCTATTGGTTTTAGAATAGTTTTAATATTGTTAATTTTCTCTGTGTTGGCTCTTTTTTTAAGATATTCTAACATTTTTGGTGAGGAATCTATTCCAATTACTTTTTTAACTTTTTTTGCAATGGGGATGGTGATTGATCCTTCACCACATCCAACATCAAGAACAGTATCTGTATTTTCAAGTTTCAATTTGGAAAATAATTCTATATTATAATCATCATTTTTTGTTCTTTTATAAAAACCTGGGGCTGCTTCATCCCAATTTTTATCTTTTTTTGTTTTAAGTTTTTCAGCCCAAAATTCACTCCATTTCACATCATCTGGGTTTTCTATGCATTGTTTCATAATTTCACTTTACCGGTTAGTACGTTTTGATAATCTTCATAATTTTCTTTTAAAAGTTCAGGAATATCAAGTTCATATGGGCATTTATCTACACATTCGTAGCATTCCACACAATCCATGGTTTTTTTCATAATTTCCTGTGTTCTTTCATCTAAATTAGGTTCTGTTGGGAATCGTCTAATCCAAAGTGACATTCTAGCACATAAGCTGATGTTTATTTCTTCAGGACATGGCATGCAGTATCCGCAGCCTCTGCAGAAGTTTTCTCCTAATTCTTTTTTATCCTGTTTGATTGCTTTTGTTAATTCGGGGGTTAATGTTGTTGTTTCATCATATGATAGGAATTCATTTAGTTCTTCTAGTTTTTGAATGCCCCATATTGGTAGGATATTATCATATTGATTTATATATGCATAGCTTGCTTTGGAATTTTTTATTAATCCTCCTCCCATTGCTTTCATTGCTATAAAACCAACATCTAATTGTCTGCATTTTTCAACTAATTTTATTTCTTCATCACCACTTAAATATGAAAATGGATATTGTAGTGTTTCATAAAGTCCTGAATCTAGGGCTTCATGTGCTATTGTGATTTTATGTGTTGTAATTCCAATATGTTTAATTAATCCTTCAGTTTTAGCATCTATCATTGCTTGGTATAATTCATCATCTTTTTTAGGGCAGAATGAGATGTTGTGAAATTGGTAAAGATCAACATAATCTGTTTTTAAATTTTTAAGTGAAGTTTCCAAATCCTTCCAAAATTCTTCAACTGTTTCCATTCCAGTTTTAGTTGCAATATATATGTTTTCCCTTACTTCTTCAAAAGCTTTACCTATTTTTTCCTCACTATCTGTGTAAAAACGTGCAGTATCATAAAAATCGATTCCTGCATTATATGCAGTTTCCAATATTTCCACAGAATCTTTCATATTTCTTCTTTGAATTGGTAGTGCTCCAAATCCATTTTTATTAATTTGTAAATTTGTTTTTCCAAGCCTCATATTTTTCCCTCTATTATCAGTTCAATTCTACTATATTAAATATTTGAATGTTATGTTTTAAAATCATTAACTATTTTAAATATTGTTAACAAATATTATATTTACTTATTTTTTTACAAATTAAATATGTGATGATTAAATGAATGATTTAGAAGAAATTATCTATAAATATGCTTTATTGAATGCAGCTAAACATAAAGGTTCTGCAAATCCTGGAGCTGTAATGGGTTCAATAATGGCAAATGAAGCTGAACTTAGAAGTAAAGCAAAAGAAATCGGTCCATTATCCGGTAAAATTGTAGCAAAAGTAAATGCTCTCACACCAGAACAACAAGCTAGTGAAATGGAAAAATTAGGTGTTGAAGTAGAAACTAAAAAAACCAAAGTAAAAGAAACAGGTCTTCAGGAACTTCCTGGAACACATGAAAATATTGTTTTAAGATTCGCTCCAAATCCAAGCGGACCATTACACATTGGACATTCAAGAGCTGCAGTTCCAAATGCAGAATATGTTAAAAGACATAATGGTAAGTTAATTTTAAGAATTGAAGATACTGATCCTAAAAGAGTATTTGAACCGGCTTATGATATGATTCCTGAAGATTTAAAATGGTTAGGTGTGGATCCTGATGAAATCATTTATCAATCTGACAGGTTTGAAATTTATTATGATTATGCACGTCAATTAATTGAAAAAGGTGCGGCTTACATGTGTACCTGTGATGGGGGAGTGTTTAAGGAACTTAAAGATAATTGTAAACCTTGCCCATGCAGAGATAATTCTGTTGAAGAAAACCTTAAATTATGGGATGAATTTGACACTATGAAAGCGGGTGAAGCAGTACTTAGAGTTAAAACTGATATTAATCATAAAAACCCTGCAATACGTGATTGGGTTGCAATGAGACTTGTAGATGAAACCCATCCAAGATTAGGTACAAAATATAGGATTTATCCGATGATGAACTTTTCAGTTGCAGTGGATGATCATTTAATGGGAATGACTCATGTTCTAAGAGGAAAAGACCATTTGGCAAACTCTGAAAAACAAAAATACTTATATGATCATATGGGATGGGATGTACCTGAATTCATCCATTATGGAAGATTAAAAATGGAGGATATTGCATTAAGCACTTCAAAAGCAAAAGAAGGTATTGAAAATGGAACATATTCCGGATGGGATGATCCAAGATTAGGTACTTTAAGAGCAATTGCAAGAAGGGGAATTCAGGCAAAAACAATTTATGATTTAATCATAGAAATAGGTGTTAAAATGGCAGATTCAGCAATCAGCTGGAAAAAAATCTATGGTTTAAATCGTAATTTCCTGGAACCAATTGCTAACAGATATTTCTTCTGCGAAAACCCGGTTAAAATCAACGTTAACGGATATAATGATGGTAAAGTAGATATTGAAAGACCATTACATGCAGACCACACAGACAGGGGAAACAGAATATTGCCATTTGATGGTGAAGCTTATTTAGCTGAAAATGATATTAACAATGGAATATTCAGATTAATGGATGCAGTTAATGTTAATATTGATGATGGAAAGGTCACATATCATTCAACATCATTTGAAGATGCACGTGAAGTTAAAGCAAGAATCATCCAATGGGTTCCAGTTAACAGTAACGTTAATGTTAAAATAGTAATGGATGATGCATCTGTTAAAACAGGTCTTGGTGAAAGTGCACTTAATGATTTAAATGTTGGTGATATTGTACAATTTGAAAGAGTTGGTTTTGCACGTCTTGATGAAATCACTGATAATGAATTAATATTCTATTTTGCTCATAAATAAAAAAGGCGAAATTACTATGACAATGTTTACAAACGGATTTTCAACACTTGAAATACCAGAAGATTTTGAAGCTATTAATGCTAAAGATGAATTTACAGAATTATATTTGGTTAATACTAAAATTCCTATGTCTATTAAATTTTCAACTACTCCTACTTTAGTAGGATTGCCGGATATTAGGAATGATATTGAAAATAATTTAAATAATAATCCTAAGTTAAATCTAATAGTTTCTGATTTTCTTGCAGTGAATGATGATATTTATTATATGATTGTATCTTCATTTTCAGATGGTGAAAAACAAGTAAGGCGTAATGAATTTTTATATGTGGAGGATGATAATCTTTATATTTTTGAATTCGCATATCCTTATGCTGACAGGGAGCTTGATGATTTTTATTTGAATATTATTCGTTCTTTAAAAATTAGTATGCCGAAATATATTGTTGATGATGGTGAGTATAGAATTAATGATGGGTAAAAAGATATTTTTTTTAATATATCTTTTTAACATCGTTTGGTTTTATTTTTATGTTTTTACGTCTGTATTTTACGGAGATGTCATCACCGTTTATAGCATAGACTTGACTTGAGTATGTTTCACCTTCATGGTTGAATATGATTTCATCTCCTTTTTTCAATACCATTTCATTATTATTTAATGTGATTTTTATATTGTTTCTTGCAGGTTTGTTTTTAATTTTATTTAATGGTTTTGATTTGGAGTTGTTTAATACTCTTTTTGTATTTGCTTGTCTTAATGATCCGTTGTGGTAATCATCATAATTTGCTTCATAATCAATGTGTGTTTCGTTAATTATTGGTTCGTATTCATCGTATTGGTTCACGTTTCTTATGTATTTTTCTTGAGGAATCATTTCGCCGGTTAATTCTTCTGTTTCTGGGGTTAATTTTTCTTTAACTTCCTGGAATATTTTTGATCCTTTGATTTTGCTGGTGAATTTATCAAGGTCTTTCCTGTAATCAAGGTCCATGCCTTCTTCTTCCTCTTCTTCATTAAACATATTAGCATCGTCTATTGAAGCTCCTAATTCATAATCATTACTTTTTTTAACTTTACTTGGAGCTTTTAATGCTGGTTTGGATATTTCAGTTTCTTCCTGATTTAAAAGAGTATTTGTAATGCTTCCTTCTGTTTTTTCATCTTCTTTTGTTTGTGTTTTAATTACATCATTGATTTTTGTTTCACTTTCTTGTGGGGTTGTTGTTTTGTTTTCACTATCTTTGATTAAATCGCTTATTGTTTCTTCTTTGTCTTCGTCGGTAATTATTTCTTCAATTAGTGGTTCTTCAGTTTTATTTTTAATACTTCTTTTAAGTTCATCTAGTTCAGCTGGGTCTTCTTCACGTTTGATAGTTTGTGATTCTTTTTCTCTTTCGCTGTCTTTTCTTTTTGATTCTTTGATTAATTCATCAATAGTGAATAGGTCTTTTAATTCACTTTCTTCATTCCCGTTTTTATTAATTCTATTTTGAGTCATAATATCCATCTGGCTTTGTTTAATTGGTTCTTGAGTTTTTTCAACAGTATTATCATAATTTATAAGGACTTGGTTTTGAGTTTCATATTCAAAACTATTTAAATCGTTTTCTTCAACTTCATGAACAATATAATCGTTGTTACTATTTTGGGACTTGTTTTTACTAAATAAAGTTTGAGGGTTGGTTTGTGCGGATAAGTTAGATTGTTCTTTTTTGAATGGATTTTTATTTGATTCACTTGAAAATACATCAGTAAAACTTTCTCGTCCTGGAAGAATTGAATCTTCATCATTTTCTAATTCATCGCTTTTATAGTGTAATTTAACAAGTATTATTGATATTGCACCGATTATTGCAATAGTTATCCATAGTAAAATAGTAATTAAATTCATTTTTCCCAACCTTGATTTATTCTATATATAATTATGTTATTTTCATTAATTTAAATATTTTTATAGTTAATTTATTTTTTATTAATTTTTCTTTATTTCTCATATTATTTGGTTAAATTTTAGAATTTTCCATATGGGATTTTATAATTGCATATTATTTATAATTAAATTCATTTTGTTCATTATTCTTTATTTTAATCAGTATTTATTTGTTTCATTAAGTTTCGTTGGATATTTTTTAACAATTAATTTATATATTGCAAAAATCAAATATAAACTAGATTAATATTTAATGAGGATTTAATCATGGTTGTTAAAATTAACGAAAACTATCTTAAATTAAAAAGCAGTTATCTTTTTGTAGAGGTAGCTAGAAGAGAACAAGAATTTATAAAAAATAATCCTAATGCTAATGTGATTAAAATGGGTATTGGAGATGTTACAAAACCATTAGTCCCAGCAGTCATTGAAGCATTCAGAAATGCCGTTGATGAAATGAGTAAAGCTGAAACATTCATGGGATACGGTCCAGAACAAGGTTATGACTTTTTAGCTGAAGCTATTATTAAAAATGACTATGAAAAACACGGAGTATCCCTTGATACTTCAGAAATATTCATTAGTGATGGAGCAAAATGTGACACAGGAAATATTCAGGAAATCTTCGGAATCGATAATAAAATCGCAGTAACTGACCCGGTTTACACAGTATATGTTGATACTAATGTAATGGCAGGAAGAACTGGTGAAATGGGTGATGATGGAATGTATGAAGGTTTAACATATCTTAAATGTAATTCCGAAAATAATTTCATCCCAGAATTACCAAAAGAACCAGTGGATATAATCTATTTATGTTATCCAAACAATCCTACAGGTACTACATTAACTAAAGATCAATTAAAAGTATTTGTTGATTGGGCAAAAGAAAACAAAGCATTAATATTATTTGATGCAGCATATGAAGTATTCATAAGAGAAGATAATGTTCCACACACAATATATGAAATTGAAGGAGCAAAAGAAGTAGCTATTGAATTCAAAAGCTTCTCAAAAACAGCAGGATTCACCGGAACACGTTGTGCATACACAGTTGTTCCAAAAGAACTAATTGCATACACAAAAAACGGTGAAGAAGTGGAAGTTAACCCATTATGGAACAGAAGACAAACCACAAAATTCAACGGAGCATCATATCCAGTACAAAGAGCTGCAGAAGCAACATACTCTCCAGAAGGTCAAAAACAAATTAAAGAAGTAATAGACTATTACATGGAAAATGCAAAATTAATCCGTGAAAGCTTAACCAAATTAGGTTTAGAAGTTTATGGTGGTGTAAGCTCACCATATATCTGGGTAAAAACACCAAATAACATGGATTCATGGGATTTCTTTGACATATTATTAAATGAAGCTAATGTAGTTGGAACTCCAGGTTCAGGATTTGGTCCAAGCGGTGAAGGATACTTAAGACTCACAGCATTCAACACATTAGAAAACACAATTGAAGCAATGGAAAGAATCTCCAAACTTGAATTTTAGGTGTTATAATTGAAAGAAATAATAAAACCCATAACAATCGAAACTGGAGATTCATTTAAAACAATCCTATCAAAATATGGTGCATTAGCACTGGATAAACAAGAAAACTTATCAGAACTAATTGGAGACATCCCAGGTCAATTAGATATTGAAAAATCAACATTAACCTTTGAAAACATTTGTTTTCCAGTTCAAATCTTAGGATTTTACATGGAACAATCAAATCAATGGTCATGGGCATGGGATAATGAAAATATTTTCAATGAAAATCAAATAACCTCTGCAAAACAAATACATGCTGTTGGTGAAGAATTTGAAATAAATGAATTAACATCTCCAGTTATTAATGCAGATTATAATGATTGCCATACCTTAGCAATGATTTCAACAGTAATATTGGATATGGATGCATATTATGCGGTTTCAGAAGAAGGTTTAGATATTTTCGTAACAATCAAATCCGATTTAATAAAACAAAACAATTCAGTTGAAAAATTCAGAAACACATTTTATACATTCCAGAAGAATTTTGATATATATCCGAAAATCGCATTTGAATCATATACAAAACTTAAAGGATATGGTTTTAAACCTCATGATGATTTTTCACTTGCAAAAATCGGTGAAGCACGTGTGATGGCAGGATTTACCGAAAGAGGTAATATAACCCGCATATTAATGTTTGGTGAAGATGAAGAATAATAATATAACTCCGGATTTAGCTGAGGAAATTGAATATATGATTGATTTACTCACTAAATCAGGATTTTTCAACACAGACGAAATCCTGGAAATATTGGAAGATCAATTCATTGTTGAGGAAATTGATTTTTCTAATTATAATATTAGTTTAAATACTTCCTCCAATACTAATTTCACTAAACTTGAAAAGGTATTCACTAATCTTTCTCGTGAAGGTATTGTAGGGATTCATAATTGCGGATTTGATATTGAAGAAGGAGTAAATGATGCATTTGAATTACATGTTCATTTAACAAATAATAATTTTAAACCATCAGGATTTTGTTTTTACACTTTAGAAGATGTTGAATATGCTGTTTTTGATTCTTCTCTTAAAATAACCTTCGGCGATTTTGAAGGTGATGAGAATAAAGCTTTGAAAGTAGGTGAAATCGTTTATAAATATTTGAAGGATGAGGATTTCATTATTAATTGGGATGGAACAGTTAATAATCAGATTGAAATAAATCCTTTTAAATGGGATAAGTCATATGATGATAAGGAATATGAAATTGAAGGAGCATATGATGTTTTCACCAATCAATAGGGTGTTATGATGAAAATTGATTCTTTAAATTTAATTAGAGATGTTATTATTAATTCAGGTAAATGGACTTCACTTGAAATTTCTCAGGATTCAATTTATATAGAATTCAAGGATGTTGAATTGGGAAAACCTAAATATTTTGATGAAATGGCATTAACAGTTCGATTTGCAATGAATTCATTTTTTACTGTTTTTTACAATAACATATGGGATATTGATTTTTTATCAAAATATGATTATAAAAACCAATTAATTTCACAGGAAGTATTATTTAATGTTAATAATGTTAAATTCGTTGATTTTGAATATTTGAATACTTTTTTCCATAATTATGAAAATAATAAATCCATTTCAATATCTAAAAATTTCAATATTCGCAATATTCGCAATGATTTTTTCATGTTGGTTGAAACAGATACAATAGCATTTGTTGTTGGTGGAAATCAAATGGATTTTTTCACTCCTTATGAAAGACTTGATGATTATTCTTTAAAAGAACTTTCCAATGATTGGATGCTTTATTTTTTAAAATATCATTTAAAAAGAAATATCATTAAAAACCCTATGTGTGAAAATCATCCCCTAATTTCCAATATTAAGTAATATTTTCCTGAATATTGCAAAAGCTTTTAAATCATTAACAATATAATATTATTGTTATGAAAATTTTTTTTTCATTAATATTTTACAAAAATTAATTTTAATATTTTATATATTCAATTAAGGAGTTTTATGTTATGACTTGTAGTATTTTAGTTGGTGGAGCATGGGGGGATGAAGGTAAAGGAAAATGTATTACCTATCTCTGTGATAATGATAAACCAAATATTATTGCTCGTGCAGGTGTCGGACCAAATGCAGGACATTCCGTTGAATTTAACGGAGAAAAATATGGTTTAAGATTAACCCCTTCAGGTTTTGTTCATACTGATGCTAAACTTATGATTGGAGCAGGAGTTTTAGTTAATCCTGATGTGTTATTTAAAGAATTTGATGATTTGAAAAAATATAATGTTAAAGAAAGAATGTGTGTTGATCCTAGATGTGCAATAATCACTGAAGAACATTTAAACAGAGATAAATCTTCACAACATTTATCTAAAAAAATAGGCAGTACCGGTTCAGGTTGCGGACCTGCAAATTCAGATAGGGTTTTAAGAACTGTTGGTCTTGCAAAAGATGCTCCGGAACTTGAAGATTACATTACTGATGTGTCACTTGAATGTAATGAAGCTATTGATAATGGTGAAGAAGTATTTATTGAAGGATCACAAGGTTTTGCTCTATCCCTATACTATGGAACTTATCCCTATGTAACTAGTAAAGACACTACAGCATCAACATTCGCTGCTGATGTAGGTGTGGGACCAACTAAAATAGATGAAGTTATAAACGTATTTAAATCTTATATTTCCCGTGTTGGTGAAGGACCATTCCCAACAGAAATGACTCAGAAAGAAGCTGAAAGTAAAGGTCTTGAAGAATATGGTGTTGTAACTGGAAGACGTAGAAGAATAGGATACTTTGACATGGAACTTGCAAAAGAATCCTGTAGAATAAATGGCGCAACACAAATAGCTTTAACCTGTGTTGACAGATTATATCCGGATTGTGCAAGAACACAGGATATTTCAGATTTATCAGCTGAAACCAAAGCATTCATTGAAGATATTCAAAGTGAAACTGGTGTGCCGGTAACTATTATTTCCACAGGACCAGATTTAAAAGATACTATTGATTTAAGAAAAGAATTATTATAAATTTTCAAAAATAAAGCTCATAAAATTAATATAATTAGTTATTAAGAGTTATGGGCTTTTATTTATTACTATTTTTATTATAATATTATTATAAACTTTTTTATAAATAAAAAAACATAATTATTTTTTAGAATTAAAAAATAATTCTAAACTTGAATAAATTAATTTTTACTCATGTAATATATTTTTTAAAGAGGTTACAATAAAACCAACCTCAAAATATATTCACATTAATAAGGAGTTATATAAA
>SUTL01000071.1 GCA_015062925.1 Methanobrevibacter thaueri | reverse complement strand
ATAATTTTGATATCAATCTATTATTAAAATTAATTTAAATATGTAATATTATAGTTTAATTATAATCTGCTAAACTATAATCACTTAATATCAATATTAAAGAAAAAGTTGTATGGATGTGTAAAATTGTTTTCAATTAATAAAATTGATTTAATTATAAAATACACTATCCAATAACCACCACTAAACCAAACAGTTTAAAAATAACTCTAATCCACTTAATAATCATTTTCATCAAATTCAATACCATCTTTGAATTCGATTTTATCATCTTCAATTCCAACAAGATCCTTAAACTCTTTCATTTTCAAAGTTTCTTTTTTATGTTCTAAAAACCCATAAACAGATTTGTGTCTAGATCCATTTAAAATCATTTCAATTGCTTCTTTTGCAATCATAATATTATCCATTTCCCCAATAAGTGAAACAGTTTTACCATAAACTGCCATGTCAACTTCAGCCATTTCCATAATTATTTCACGGGTTTTACCGTCTTTTCCAATAATTCTGCCTTTATGTCTTGCAAGAGCTTTTTTTGATTTACCAATGTATAATGGTAAACTAATAACTTCCAAATAAACATCATCACTAACAAGTTTAAATGCTACTTCAGGATTAAAACCACGTGCCACAGCTTTAACAATATGATTCGCATTCCAAACACCAAGAGGATCTTCCATATCTTCTCTTGGAGTAATATAAACTGTTCCCTCATCACTATCAATGTCAAGAATAGTCCCAGTTGCTTTTTCAATAGATTTTTTAACATTACCATTGCTTCCAATTAATGCTCCAACTCTATTTTGAGGTATTTTTAAATAATCTGTTTCTGGCATAAAATATCTCCTTTTAATAATAATTTTTTAATTAAAATTATTTAAAATTTAGGTTCAATGATTAAAATTTCATTATTAACATGTCTAAAATTTTGGATTAATATAATTCCAAATTTCATTAAAATCAGTTTCAATTCCAAATTTCTTATATTCTCTTATTATTGTGTTTATATCTCTTTCAAGTAATTCTTTTGATATTGGATTGTCTAGAACTACTGATTGTGAAACATCAATAATTACAGGATTTTCATTTAAATTTAGAATATTATAGTTTGATAAATCTCCATGAACCAGTTTTGCTTCATTAACAAATAATTTTAATTCTTTTAATAGTTTATTCCAGAATTCTTCAGGGTTTTCTGGGGGTTGGTTTTTAACTGGTTGTGCGGGATTTCCATTTTCATCTCCGATAAATTCAATTAAAAGCACGTTATTTGCACTGGTGATTGGTTTTGGAACTTTAACTCCAGCATCATATAGGCGTGTTAGATTTTTAAATTCTTTTGTAACCCAGGAATAGATTATTTTTCTTTTATTTTTTGTTTTTATGTTGAATCTTGGATCTCCTTTAAGGTAATAATCCATTTTTTTAAAATCGGATGTTGCTATTCTATATATTTTCACTGCAATGTATTCTTCGGTATCTGTGATTCCTGTAAGTACATTGGCTTCTTTACCGGTGCTTATTTCACCATTTAAAATATCTATGTGGCCTTGGTTGGCTAGTTTGTATAATGTTTCTAGTGTTATTTTGTCGAAAATTTCATTTCCGGTTTTTCGTTCTGAATTGTCTTTTTTTCGTTTTTCGGAATGAATTTTTTCATGTTTTGCATCGGCTTTTGCTATTTTTGAATCCATTAAAATCAAAATAAAAAAAATAAGTTGTGGGGTTTTTTTGGGTTAAGACTACATTTTTAAGTAGCCTTTTCTTTCAAGCCAGTTTGATTCGGTTTTTGTGTATCTCCAGATTACATCTGCTTTTTCATCAGATTGGAAGTCCCATGGTTTTACTAGAATAACGTCTCCTTCACGAATCCAGATACGTTTTTTCATTTTTCCAGGGATTCTGGTCATTCTAATGTGTCCGTCTGCACATCTGACTTTTAATTTTCCATGTCCCATGATTTGTTCAACTACTCCAGGTATTTCTCCTTTTTTAGGAGTTCTTACTCTTCTATATTCTTGTTGTTGATTGTTATTAGGTTTAGACAAATACTCTCCTCCAAATAATATAAATACAATTTTTCTCCAATTAAGATTAAATTATTTATATTTATATTAATATATTATATATTAATTTATTGATTTTATTAAAATTAATTATTATATTTCAGGGATTAATTATGGGTACTGAATTTTTAAAAATTAAAGAATGTGATGAAGCTAGTGATATTATTCAAAATTTGTTTGATGTGAATTTAAAATCTCAAAGTGAAGAGATTCCCGTTGCTGAAGCTTATGGTAGAATATTGTTTGAGGATGTTTATTCTAGAATAGATTTCCCTCCTTTTGATAAGGCTTTGAAAGATGGTTTTGCGATTTTGTCAAGTGACAGTTTTGGGGCGTCTGAAGAAACTCCTAAAACTTTGGAGGTTGTTGATTTTTTGGAAGCTGGTTCTACTAGTGATAAAAAAGTTGAATCAGGTAAATGTATTGAAATTAGTACTGGTGCGGCAATGCCTGAGGGGTCTGATGCTGTTGTTATGGTTGAATATGCTGAGAAAAGGGATGGGGAAGTTGATTTGTTAACTTCTGTTACTCCTACTCAGGATGTTGCAAGTAAAGGTTCGGATATTGGTGAGTCTAGTTTAATTCTTGAAAAAGGAGATTTTTTAAATCCGGGTAAAATTGGTGTTTTATTGTCTCAGGGTTTTGAAACAATAGAAGTGTATAAAAAACCAAGTGTTGGTATACTATCATCTGGTAATGAAATAACACTTCAGGGTGAAGAGTTAGAATATGGTAAAATTTATGATGTAAATGGGGGTATGATTAAAAACGCTGCTGTTTCCTATGGTGCAGATGCAAAATTTTTAGGGGTTATGAGAGATGACTATGAGGAAGTTAAAGAAAAAATCACAAAATCCCTAAAAGAAGTTGACATACTATTCTGCTCAGGAGGAACCTCTGCAGGGCTCGGAGATGTACTAAAACACGTACTTGACGAATTAGGACAAGTCCACATACACGGAATATCCGTACAACCAGGAAAACCAACAATCGTAGGAGTAATAAACTCCAAACTAATCATAGGATTACCTGGTAATCCTGTATCAGCACTAATGATATTCAACGCATTCATGGCCCAACCACTATCAAAACTAGCCGGAATTAATAAAGAATTTGAAATGCAAAAAACAAAAGGCAAACTCACAAAAAGAATACACTCACAAGTTGGAAGAATGCAATACCAACTAGTTAAAGTCAACGGAGACAAAATCCAACCCATATTCAAAGATTCAGGCGCAATATTCTCACTTTCAACCGCAGACGGATATGTTAAAATTCCAAAATTAATAGAATTAGTTGACAAAGATGAAGAAGTAGAAGTTTATTTATTTACTAAATAATAATATATTAATTAAACAATCATTAATTAAAATAAGTAGGTGTAAAAAGTATGGATTATGAAATTAAAACTATCCCAGAACAAAAATTAGGTGTAATTAATTGTAAAACTCCAATTGAAGATTTAGGAATATTCTTATCCATGTTAATGGGATGGGTTGATGCTGAAGACATCGAAACAGAAGGAGAACCATTTGTTGTTTACTTCTCACCAAGACATGAAGTAAACCAAGGAGATGCAGTTTACGATGTAAGCATTGTAATAAAACAAGATGCAGAGGAAACAGATAGAATCCGTGTAGTTGACATGATTGAAAATAAAGTTCTATCTGCAAAACACTATGGTTCAACAGATAATATACTTGAAACATATGAAAAACTAGTTAACATAGCTCAAAAAAACAATTACGATATAATAGGATCACCAAAAGAAGTTTTAATAAAAAGCTTCCATAACTGTGATAATGAAGAAGAATTCATAACAGAAATCCAATTACCTATAATTGAAATGTAGGTGAATATTCACATGACTAAAAAAGAAGAAATTGATATTGAAGAAGAAGTTCGAAGAGTTTCACGCAAATCAAATTATAATATGATACAATCAGAATACTCATTCAATAAACAATTAAAAAAATTAGATGATGAAATAGATAATGTCATCAATGATAAATATAAAGAATTTAAAGATAATAAAAAAGCAACTGAAGAATATTCAAATATTGAATTTAAACACGAAACTATTGATAGATACAGAGAAAAATTAAGAAAATTATAATTAATTTTCCTTTTCTTCTTCTCACTGTCCTACAACTCTTAAATTATGCACCAATAATTTTGGAATAATATAAGAACCATACTGTTTAATCTCAGTATTTAAACCTTCAACTGTTTTCATAATTTCAAAAATATTACCTGAAATCATAGCTTTATTTATAGGATTTGAAACTTCACCATTCTTAATTCTAAATGCATTGCTTGCTTCAACTGAAAAATCACCAGAAATAGGATTTGCAGTATGAGCTCCAAGAACACTTGTTGTTAAAACACCATCTTCAATCTCAGATATATCTTTTGTTTCACTGAATTTAAACTCCAGATTAGTTGGACTAATCATAGGTGTTGATAAATAACTTCCTCTAATTCCATTGGAAGTTGTTTTAACATTTTCTTTATTTGCAGTGTAAATATCATAAATAAATGAATTTAAAACACCATCTTTTATTAAATCAGTTTTTTGACTAACACTTCCCTCATCATCACATTTAGAAGTGTAAATTCCTTTTTCAAGAAGAGGGTTATCTGTTAAAGTTAATGTGGAACTTACAATATTTTCTCCAAGTTTATCCTTTAAAATAGATCTCCCACGATTAACACTCTCTCCATTAAATGCACCAATAAATGTTTGAAGAAGACCAACAGCAGCATAATAATCTAAAACAACATCATAATCGTCAGTTTGAATAGGTTTAGTATTTAATGAACTTTTTGCCAGATTACATACTTCATTAGCTAATTTTTCCCCATCAATATCATAAAATCTTGATGATGCAGAATTATATGCTGTTGCAATTTCCCCGTTTTTTTGTATTGTAACAGATAAACCTATTCCAAAACCGGTTCCTTTATTTTCAATTGAAACTCCATTGGAGTTAATTATTAATGAACTTCCTTCACTTGCACTAAATCCTGAATCTGTTACTTCACATCCATTATCAGTTGCTGTTGCAATGGTATTTTTTAAAAATTCAACTGATTCATCAAGACTTAAATCTTTAAATTTATTATCATAAACTTTTTTAACATCATTTACTTTTTCAACTTCAGCAAAAGCATAATTTTCATCTGTTTTTGTGAGTTTTGTATTTTCAATTGCCTGCATTCCTGTTTCAGCAATTTTATCAAAGTTTGATGTGAATGCAAATCCTATTTTATTATCTTTAATTACTCTTATTCCAACTCCGGAATCTATTTCTTCTTTTGCAAAGTTTAATTCTTCTTTTAGTGAATTTAATTCTATGGTTTTTGAATTGTCAATGTAAATTTCGTATGCATCACATTTGTTTTCAATTACTTTTTTAACATCTTCTGCTATTTCATATATCATAATTATCACTTATAATGCAAATTTCCCGATAGCTTCAGCCACTCCATCTCCAAATAATTCTTCACATGTATATGTGCTGATTTCTTTTAATTTTTCATCGGCATTTCCAACAGCTATTTTATAACCTGTTTCTTTTAAGAAATCTTCATCATTCTGACTATCTCCAATCCCCATTACATTTTCCATGTTTATCCCATTTCTTTCACATAAATATCGTAATGAACTTCCTTTATTAACACGTTTATCAGTAATGTGAAGTGCAAATCCGCTATCATAGATTTCAAGTTGGTCTTTGTATTTGAAATCTTTCAATGCATCTTCAAGTACTTTTTTATCAAGTGTTTTGTAGAATACAGTTTCTGTTAATCTGTACATGTTGTCATGTGATGCGTGTTTTTCAAATTCTGTTTTTAATTTTTCTTTAAGATGATTTTCTGCTGAAGTTACAAAATCTCTTTCAACTAGTGTTTCAACAGCATTATTGTTTTCACCTTCTTTAAAAACAACTCCTCCATTTTCAGCTACTAATCCTCCACTGCATCCGATTAGAACTTCTGTGGCATAAGCATAATTAACAACATTTCCTGTTACGATAATTGTTGGTATTCCTTTTGCTTCTGCTTTTCTAAGGGCTTTTATTGCTGAGATGCATATTTGTCTTTTTTCATCAGTTATTGTTCCATCAATATCTACGGCTATTGCTTCAACTACCATTTACTGTCCCCTTGAATATCTGTGTGCTATGTTACAGGTTCCTTCTTTACTAACCATACATGCTCCTATTGGATGTAGTGGATTACATGCTTTTCTGAATAATTTACAGTCTTCTGGTCTTGCAAGACCTCGCAATATTGGTCCGCATATACATCCTTTTGGTGCTTCATTAACATCTTTAACTTCAATATCATATTTTTCACGAGCATTGAAGTCACTGAATTCCTTTTTAACTTCTAATATTGAGTTTGGTATTTTTGGAAATCCTCTCCATTCTCTTGATGTTACTTCAAATACTTGATTCATCATGTCAACGGCAATTTCATTTCCTTCATCTTTAACTGCTCTTCGGTATTCATTTTCTATTTTTGGTGTTTCATTATGTATTTGTCTTAAAATCATATAAACTGACATTAATATGTCTAGTGGATTGAATCCTGCTACGGCTTGTGGTATATTGTATTGTGTTGAGAAGTATTCGAATGGTTTTGTACCTATGATTGTGCACACATGTCCAGGTTGGATTAATGCATTTAAACTGGTTTCTCCAGAATTAATTAAAAAATCAATTGCCGGAGGGATTAAACGATGACATGATAATACTGAGAAGTTTTCAGGAGGTGTTGCCAGTAATTCAGCAGCGGTTGTTGGTGCTGTAGTTTCAAAACCTGCAGATATGAATGCAACATCATTATCTACTTTTTCAGCTATTTCAATCGCTCTGTTAATTCCATACACTACTCTAACATCTCCGCCTTCAGCTTTAGCATCAGCAAGAGATCTTTCAGAACCCGGTACTCTTAACATATCTCCAAAAGTTGTTATTGTAACTCCTTTATCAATAAGTTCTAAAGCTTCATCAATTTCACGTGATGGAACTACACAAACAGGACAACCCGGACCTGCAATGATTTCTACTTCGCTTGGAAGTAAACTTCTAATCCCATTTTCCATAATTGTATGTTCATGGGATCCACATACATGCATTATTTTAACAGGTGTTGCTAATTCATTTATTTTTCCTATTAACTTTTTTGACATTTCTTTTATACTCATTTTAACACCGAAGATTTAATATTATATTATAATTATATTCTATATTGTATTAATTAAATTTTATTGTAATTATTTTTTTTAAGGGATAAAACATGTTTAATAATAATAAAATTTTAGTCGTGATACCTGCTAGGGGTGGTTCAAAAGGAATTCCCCGTAAAAATCTACGATTACTTGATAATAAACCTTTAATATATTATCCGATAAATATTGCTAAAGCATCTGCTTATGTTGATGATATTGTAGTATCTAGTGATGATTATGAAATAGGTTCATTAGCTGAAAAATTTGGAGTGGGCGTTATAAGGCGCAGTGAAGAATTATCCGGTGATGATGTTCCATTGGAACCTGTTGTATATGATGCTTTAATCCAAAAAGAAAAATTAGCTTTTGATGAGTATGATATTGTAATCACACTCCAACCAACTTCTCCATTATTAGAACCTTCTACTTTAGATAAGGCTATTGAGAAATTTGAAGATTTTGCTATTGATAGTGTTATTTCTGTTGTTGATGATAGACATTTAAGTTGGGGTTATGATGAAGTGAATCACAGATACTTCCCAAATTATATTGAACGGAAAAATAAAGAATTATTACCTAAGGATTTCAGAGAAACAGGTGCATTTATCATAAGCAGGAGAAATTTCATTCACCCTGATTCACGTTTAGGAACTAATCTTGATTTAATTGAAGTTTCACGTCATGAAAGTGTTGAAATTGGTAATTATGAGGATTTATGGATTGCTGAAAATTATTTGCAGAAAAAAAGAATAGCTATTGTTGTTAATGCTTATGATGAAATTGGAACTAGGCATATTTATCGATGTTTATCCATTGCTTCAAAATTGGTTTTTCATGATGTTTTGTTTTTAATTGATGAGAATCATAAATTAGGTATTGATATTGTAAGTAATTATTTTTACCCATTTAAAGTTTATGATGGTGAAGATGATTTAATAAGTGTTTTAAGAGAATATTCTCCTCAACTTGTGCTTAATGATATCTTGGATACCTCAAAAGAATATATTCATAGTTTAAAAGAGGAAGGTTATTTTGTTGTTAATTTTGAAGATTTAGGTACTGGTACTGAATTGGCTGATGTTGTTTTCGATGTATTATATGAACATGAATTAGGTAAAAAAAATGTTTTCAGAGGCCATAAATATTTCATCTTAAAAGATGAATTTTACTTCCAACCTCAAAAAATAATCACTCAAATGGTTAATAATGTACTAATTACATTTGGAGAAACTGATTATAATAATTTCACAGAACTTGTAATTGATTCTATTTTATCCACTAATTACGAAGGAAGAATTAATGTAGTTTTAGGTCCGGGTTATAATAATATAACAAATTTAGTTGAAAAATATGAAAATATTAAATCAGTTCAAATTTATAATAATGTTTCAAATCTCTCAGATTTCATGCTTAAAGCAGATATAATATTCTCATCTGCAGATAGAACAATGTATGAAGTTTGTTCATTAGGTGTTCCAACAATCTGCATATGTCAAAATCAACGTGAATTAACACATACCTTTGCAAACTCCCATAATGGTTTTATAAACATGGGTTTAGGTGAAGAACTTGTTAGGCAGGATATTATTGATGAATTTATTAATTTAGTGAATAATTTTGATTTAAGAATTGAAATGAATGAAAAAATGTTAGATATTGATTTAAAAGATGGTTTTGAACATATTTGGTCTGTTGTTCGCACTGAATATCGTAAATTTGAATTAAAGAAGTGATTGTTTATGAAAATTTTTAATAAATATCCATATTTAATAGCTGATATTGGGGTTAATTTTATTGACATTGCTAAAAAAGAAAATATATCTGATATGGATGCTGCTAAATTAATGATTGATGAAGCAAATGCATGTGGTGTTGATGCAGTTAAATTTCAATGTTTTAAAGCAGAAAATTTCGCATCTAAAAATTCTCCAGCGTACTGGGATTTATCTGATGAACCTGCAACTTCTCAACTGGAATTATATAAAAAATATGATAAATTTGATAAGGAGGATTTTTGTGAACTTGCACGGTACTGTCAAAAAGCGGGTATTAAATTTTTAGTCACTCCTTTTGACTATGATGCAGTAGATTATTTAAATGATTTTGTTGATGTTTTTAAAATATCTTCTTCTGATTTAGTCAATATTCCTTTTATTAAATATGTTGCAGAAAAAAATAAATCTATTTTACTTTCAACTGGTGGTTCAACTTTAAATGAAATTAAAGATGCTGTTAGGGCAATTGAAGAAGTTTCAACTGTGGATATTGCAATCATGCATTCTATTTTTTCCTATCCTACTTCTTATGAAGATGCTAATCTGTTAATGATTAAAGATTTAGCGGAAAATTTCCCAGAATATGAGATAGGATATTCTGATCATACTAAACCGGATAAAGATATGATTATTTTAACTACAGCTTATAATTATGGGGCTACAATTTTAGAAAAACATTTTACTTTAGATAAATCATTGAAAGGTGGTGATCACTATCATTCAATGGATCCTAGTGATGTTGTCAAATTCAAATCAAATGTCGAGTTTTTATCTAAAATCAGCGGTATGAAAAATAAACAACCTTTAATCTGTGAATCTTCATCCAGAAATGGTGCTAGAAGATCAATTGTTGCAGTTAGAGATATTAATGTTGGAGAAGTAATTTCATATGAAGATTTAGTATTTAAACGTCCGGGTACGGGTATTTATCCTTCTGAAGTGGACAGGGTTGTTGGTAAAATCGCTAAAGTAGATATTTCAGAAGATACATTACTTGATTTTAATATGATTAAGTGATGTTTTGTTTTAAAATACTTTTATTAATTATTATTCATATATTAAAACATATTCTTTAATTAAATTAAAGACTAAAAGATGTGTTTTAAAATGAATAATAAAATAATATTTTTATCGTTATTATGTTTATCTTTAAAATGCAAGAATACTACAACTTCTGCAAGTTGTGGATGAATTGCACTATTGGGTGTACTGTCTTTTTTAATTAATTTTATTGTGTTTTATTTTATTTGCGTTTTTTTTTGAGGCTATTTTGGGTCTTGGATTTTTGTTCAGT
>SUTL01000070.1 GCA_015062925.1 Methanobrevibacter thaueri | reverse complement strand
TGATGTTATAGTAGTTGGTTCCGGACCTGCAGGTTCAAGTGCTGCAAAACACGCTGCATTAGGCGGAGCAAAAGTTATTTTAATGGATAAGAAATCTGAAATTGGATCTCCAAAAAGATGTGCTGAAGGAGTTTCAATACAAGGACTTGAAAAATTAGGAATTGAACCTTCTCCAAGATGGGTAACCCAGGAAATCGAAGGTGTAAGATTAGTTGCTCCTGACGGAACTGATGTATGGTTAACCAAAGATGAAGTTGAACTGCCGGAAGCAGGATACATTCTTGAGAGAAAAGTATTTGATAAACACATGGCAATGGATGCTGCAAGAGTAGGTGCTGAAATTAAAATCAAAACATTAGTAACTGGTGTTGAAAAAATAGATGATGGATATATTGTGGAAACAGAATCCATGGGTAAAGAACAAGATTACAAATGTAAAGTTTTAATCGCAGCTGACGGACCTGAAGGACATGTTGCAAGATGGGCAGGACTTAAACCAGCTGCAAAAGCAAAAGAAATGGAATCTGGTATTCAATATGAAATGTGTAATGTTGAATTTGAAAAACCTGGTGTTATTGAATTCTACTTCGGTTCATGTGCTCCTGGAGGATACGTATGGATTTTCCCTAAAGGTGATGACATTGCAAATGTAGGTTTAGCAGTTCTACCACATATGGCTGAAAAACCGGCAAAAGAATACTTGGATGATTTCATAGCAAAATCACCATATTTAAAAAATGCACAAGCTGTTGAATTAAACGTAGGTGGAGACCCAGTTGGTGGAATGACTAAAAAATTATATGATGATAATATTCTTGTCTGTGGAGATGCAGCAGGTCAGGTAAACCCATTAACCGGAGGAGGAATTATCTCCGGTATGACAGGGGGAATGTGCGCAGGTCAAGTAGCAGCACAAGCTATTAAAGAAGATTGTTCTAAAAAATTCTTAAAACAATATGATAAAATGGCTCATGATGAACTTGACTATGAAATTAAAAGATATAAAAAAGTACAGGAATATTTACTCACTTTATCTGATGATGAATTAGATAGTATTGCTCATGCATTTGAAGGAGAAAGTTTTGAGAAAATTTCAACCACTGAAATTGTTAAAAAATTAATTAAAATATCTCCAAAAGCATTACTTAAATTAGGTAAATTCATATAAATTTAAAGGGTTGTTTAATTTGATTTTAGTTACTGGTGGTGCAGGTTATATTGGTTCACATACCAATAAAGCCCTGCATAATGCAGGTTATGATACTGTTGTATTGGATAATCTATCAAAAGGTTATGAAAATTTTGTTAAATGGGGAAACTTGGAAAACTATGATATTGGAAGTAGTGAGTTAAGTGAAGTTTTTGAAAAATATGATATTGATGGTGTTATTCACTTTGCAGGTTTCATATCAGTAGCTGAATCTGTTAAAATGCCTCAGAAATATTTAAAAAACAATTATAAAAACACTCTTAATCTTCTTAAAACTATGAGAGAATATGATGTTGATAAATTCATATTTTCCTCTACAGCTGCGGTTTATGGGAATCCTGAGGAAATTCCAATCACTGAAGATTCAAATTTAAAACCAATTAATCCATATGGACATTCCAAATGGCTCGTGGAAAAAGCTCTTGAAAGAGAAGCTGAAAAAGGTGATTTTAATTATGTTGCATTAAGATACTTTAATGCATCCGGATGTGATTTTGACGGTCAGATTGGTGAATTACATGATCCGGAAACTCATTTAATCCCTTTAACTTTAGATGCAGCTATAGGTAAACGTGATTGTATTTACATTTACGGTGATGATTATGATACTCCTGACGGAACATGTATTCGTGATTATATTCATGTAAATGATCTTGCTGATGCTCATATTAAAGCATATGAATATTTATGTGATAAAAATGAATCTGATGTTTTTAACTTAGGTAATGGTCAGGGGTTTTCAGTTCGCCAAGTAATTGAAATGTGCCGTAAAGTAACAGGCAGAGATTTTGAAATTAAAGTGGATGAACGCCGTGATGGTGATCCTGCAAGATTAGTGGCGGATTCATCTAAAATCCAGAATAAACTTGGTTGGACTCCACAGTATGATTTGGAAAAAATCGTTGAATCTGCTTGGATGTGGCATCAGAAAATCAATGGAATTTAAGGTATTATTAATATGCAAGATGAAATGCAAGAAAAAATTGATGTTCGTATAATTGTTTCAGGTCTTGATGTTGCACAGCTTGTATCTAAAGCTGTTAATGATATTAGACTTGAAGATGATTATAATATAGTTGTGTCATCTATCATACCAACAGTTGACTTGAGTATTGTTAAAAAAGTATCTAACGGTGCTGATATTCTTTTAATTGGAGGGTATGGTCATGATGAAACTTATAATATTCTTTTCAATGAATTGAAAACTGATTTTAATCATATTGGTTTATTTGATTATAATAATATTTTTGTTGAAGATGAATCAATAGATTTTAAACTGGCCGGTAAGGAAATTTTAAATTCAATTATAAAATCTACTTTATCATATTCTCTTAATTTAATTAATATTCATTCTCTTGAAAATAAGTTAATGCAGATTACTCATAATTATAATAATTTACTCGATGATTATAATCAGGTGAATAAAGAGCAGGAAGTTTGTAATCGTGAAAATTATCAGTTGCGTGAAGAAATTAAAGAGATGAAATCTGATTTTGAAGCGTTTAAAACACGTTATGAGGATATTTATTCTAAGGATATTCTGGAAATTTTCAGTCTTGAAAGTTTATGGGCTGATGTTTTTCATGAGGATTTTGCTGATGAGCAGAGGATTGTTGTTGCAACAGATAAGTTCAGACCTGAGAATATTATTGTTGGTCAGGGTTTTATAGGTGCTGAGTCTAGGCAGAAAGCTATTGAATGGTTGAATATTGTTAGAACTGCTTTAATATTTGTTGATAATAATGAAGATGATTTAAAAAAAGAATTAAATCCTAAAGTTGAAGTTGAATCTGTTGATGATGATGAGGATTATGATATTCCGGATACTTTTGAAAACTTCTGGGATTAGAAAAAACAATTAATTATTTAATATTTGTTTAACAAAATATATTTACATAAAACTATTTTATTAATGATTGGAGAGTTTACTACATGCAAGGTGAAATGGAAGATAAATGTGGTATTGTTGGAATTCATTCTACAGATGATTCCAAGAATGTCGCATCCTTTGTTTATTATTGTTTATATGCTTTACAGCATAGAGGTCAGGAATCTGCGGGAATCGCTACTTTTAATGAGAATAAAGGTTTAAATTACTATTGTGGCATGGGTTTAATAACAGATGTATTTAAAGACTATGAAATACAAAATCTTAAAGGAAACATGGCAATAGGACATGTAAGATACTCAACAACAGGCCAATCAAGACTTGAAAACTCACAACCATTCGTAACAGATTTCGATGATGGATTCATAGCAATGGCTCATAACGGAGATATTGTAAACTCAAAAGAATTAAGAAATGAATTAATAGCAGAAGGATATGAATTCAAATCCGATACAGACTCAGAAGTAATCTGTTACATGCTTAAAAAAGAACACCATGACAACAACAAAAACATCCTCGACTCAATCGAAGCAGTTTCACAGAAACTCGTAGGATCCTACGCATTAACAATCCTTGTAAATGGAGATTTATATGGTGTAAGAGGACCGATGGGTATTAAACCATTAGCAGTTGCGAAAAAAGGTGATGATTATATACTAGCATCAGAAACAGTTGCATTTGACGTGATTAATGCAAAATACGTTAGAGATGTTAAACCTGGTGAAATAATCTACTTTAAAAACAATGAAATAAACTCTCACATGTTAGAAATCGCAGGTAAATGCAAATTATCCCATTGTATGTTTGAATATGTTTACTTTGCAAGACCAGACAGTACAATAGATGGAATAAACGTTTATCAAACAAGATTAAATATCGGACGTCAATTACATAAATTATATCCTATTGATGCAGATGTTGTAATACCAGTACCGGACTCATCAATTCCAGCAGCACTAGGATACTCAAGAGCTTCCGGAATACCTTATGGGGAAGGTTTAATTAAAAACAGGTATGTTGGAAGAACATTTATCATGCCAACACAGGAAGAAAGAGAACTTGCTGTTAGACTTAAATTAAACCCGATAAAAGAAGCAATTAAAGGTAAAAAAATTATTTTAATAGATGACAGTATTGTAAGAGGAACAACATCTAAAAAACTAATCGACCTTGTAAAAGAAGCAGAACCATCTGAAATCCACTTCCTTGTAGGTTGTCCTCCAGTTATCTCACCATGTTACTATGGTGTTGCAATGGCAACTAAAAAAGAACTGATTGCAGCAAATTATAAAATTGAAGAAATCAAAGAACAATTGGACATAGATACATTAGGATACATTACCTTGGAATCTTTAGTGGATGCAATTGGAATGCCTAAAGAAAATTTATGTTTAGGTTGTTTAAATGAAGAATACCCAACAGAACTTCCTGACGGTATTAAAGCAGAAACTTATTATAAACCTTAGATTAACATGGTTGAATTATTAGCACCGGCAGGTAATTTCATATCCCTAAGAGCAGTTCTTGAAAACGGTGCAGATGCAGTTTATTTTGGTCTTGATGATTATAATATGCGTGCTAATGCAAAAAACTTCACTCTCGATGATTTAAATGAAGTTTCTAAAACCGCACAGGAATATGATGCTAAAACCTATTTATGTGCCAATATTATTTTAAATGAAAAATCAGCTAATAAATTACAATCCAATCTTGAGAAAATTTCAACAGCTGAAATAGATGGAATTATCTTATCAGATATTGGTTTAATAGAATCAACTGTATCAAATGGTCTTGAAGCACATATTAGTGTTCAGGAAAATGTTACTAATTCTTATACTCTTAAAACCCTTAAAAAACTAGGGGCTAAAAGAGCAATCTTATCACGTGAATTATCATTAAAACAAATCACAGAATTATCCGCTAAATCCCCAATTGAAACTGAAATTTTCATTCATGGAGCAATATGCATGGCAATTTCAGGAAGATGTTTTTTAAGTTACGGATTATATGGTAGAAGTGCAAATTGTGGGGATTGTCTCCAGCCTTGCCGTAAAAACTGGACATTAACATATGAGGAAGGTGAAGATAATGTTGTTAATTTCAGTGATGTTGAAGATGAACGTTTCATTGTCACCGGAAGTGATGATGGAAGTTACAGGACAAACTTTTTTTCACCAAAAGACATGTGTATGATAGAATACATTCCACAGTTAATGGAAAGTGGTGTTGCATCATTTAAAATTGAAGGAAGAGCTAGAAGTCCGGATTATGGGGCGATGGTGACTGGAGTTTATCGTGAAGCAATTGACTGTTATTTAAAAAATCCTGATGAGTATAGGGTTAATGATAAATGGATTGAGGAGCTTAAATCTGTTTTTAACCGTGGATTTGACACTAATTTTTATTTTAACACTCCATTTGAAACTAGTGAAGATAATCAATCTAAATATATTAAAAAGGATATTGGTCAGATTGTGAATTATTATAATAAAGTTGGAGCGGCCGAGATTAGAATATGGGATGATTTGTCTTTAGGTGATAAGATTATGATTCAGGGAAAAACCACAGGTTCAATTACACATACTATTGAATCTATGCAGATTGATGGTGTGAGTGTTTGTGATGTTGAAAAGGGTTGTAATGTGGCTGTTGCCATTCCAACTAAAGTTCGTGAAAATGATTTTGTTTATAAATTAATTGAACGTGATTAAATTTAATGGGATTTTGTATTTATGATTAAGAAAATAGCTATTTATGGTAAAGGCGGAATTGGAAAAAGCACTACCGTTGCTAATTTAACTGCTGTGTGGGGTAGTAAGGATTTGAATTGTCTGGTTATTGGTTGTGATCCGAAAGCAGATACTACACGTACTTTGTATGGTGAAAGGATTCCTACTATTGTCCATACTTTAAAGGAGAACAGATCTCCGGAACGTGATGATTTGATTTTTAAGGGTTTTAAGGGTATTCAATGTGTTGAAAGTGGTGGTCCTGAGCCTGGTGTTGGTTGTGCTGGTAGGGGTGTTATTGTTGCTATGAAACGTCTTGAGAAGTTAGGTGTTTTTGATGAGGATTTGGATGTTGTTGTTTATGATGTTTTAGGTGATGTTGTTTGTGGTGGTTTTTCAGTTCCTTTACGTGAAAAATATGCTGATGAAGTTTTAATTGTTACTTCTGGAGAATATATGGCTTTGTATGCTGCAAATAATATTGTTCGTGGTGTTAAAAAACTTAAAGGTAATTTGAGTGGTATTATTTTGAATTGTAGGAATGTGGATAGGGAAGAAGAAATAGTCAATGACTTTGCAAAAAAAATAGGAACACATGTAGTTGGCACAATCCATAGAAGTAATTTAATACAGGATGCAGAATTAAATGCAAAAACCGTTGTAGAAAAATATCCTGAAAGTGATGAAGCACAAGAATACAAAAACCTTGCTTCAAGCATTATGCATAATCAAACCACATCAACACCGGAACCGATGGATGATGAAGAATTCGAAAAATTCTTCAAAACATACCTGACCAAAAACTAAATTAAAAACAAAAAAAGATTAACCATGAAAAAACTAGCAATATTCGATTTTGACGGAACATTAGTAAACTCAGTAAATGATGTTATAATATGCTTCAACAAAGCATTAACCAAACACAACCTCCCCACATTAACACAAAAAGAATACTACAATCGCCTGGGAGGAAACATAGACCAAATGATCTCACAAATCCTAAAAAACAAAAACACACAAAAAAATATAACACAAATAAAAAACACATACCTAAACCTTTACTACAACTCAAAAAAAGAAAACACACAACCATACCCAAAAGCACATGAAACACTAATCAAACTACAAAACAAAAACATCAAAATAGCAATAAACTCAAACAGGTACACAGATTCACTGGAATCTTTCACCAACAAATTCTTCCCAGACATCAAATTCATCTCAATAGAAGGTCATAACACAGAAAACCCATCAAAACCCTCACCAATAGGTGTAAATAAAATCCTTAAAAAAGCACAAATATTACCCAAAGAAACAATATACATAGGAGACTCAAAAACAGATATAGAAACAGCAAAAAACGCAGGAATAGACTGTATAATTGTAAAATGGGGATATGGAAATAAAAACGACTGGGAAAACAAACATATAATAGATTGCATTGATAATTTTTCCCAAATACTAAAATATTTTTAAATTATAAAAAACAATTATAATAACATGTTATTCGTACAATGGGATGTTTTTTATCTCACATTTTTCAAATGCTCTCACTCAAAAGTAAAATACTTTGTAACATTGACTTAAATATTATTTTCATAATCACATCAATTTTTTCCTCAAAAAATCAGATTCTTAAATTATAAAAATCATCAATATTTACAGTTATTGTTTGTTTGTTTGTCGATTAAAATCTTCAAAAATACATGCGGTAAAGTTTAGTAAAAAGCTTTTTTAATTAAACATTGTTTAATATAATTAAATAATAAAGTTTAGATACTCAAAAAATAAACAATTAATCGAAAACAAAAACCATCAAATAAAATATTCATAATAGATTTTAAAGGATTGATAAAATATGCCTCCAGCATTGATAAGTAATTTAAGAAAAGTTAATAAGATAATTAGTGATAATAAAGGGAGTAATGTAATGGATTTGTCAGGATATCCTTTTATTGCTCCACCTACATTACTCCCGATATTGCAATATATGGAATTGCATAATATTCATAAGTACATACCTAATCTATCCATGAAATCTTACTTGGAAAAAGTCTTAGGAAAGAAAAAATGCACTGATACAACAATTCCCTTGCGTAAATTAAGAACTTTTCATTATAATGATTATTTTCAAGTGGCTGATAACATTGAATTGTATCTGTCAGATCTAACTGATGAAATTGTGAGATTAATACATTCTTCTGTTGATGCTCAAAGTGTAAATGTATTGTTTTATGAGATGTTAACCAATATCTATAAACATTCTCATTGTAATAATGCATATATCCTTTGTCAGAAGTATCCTACAGTAAATACTATTGATATTTGTATTATAGATGATGGAATTAGTATACCTGGAAGTTTTGAACAGGAAGGGATTGATTTTATTGATGATTCGGAAGCAATTTATGATGCAATAAATGGGAAAACTGCGGATAAAGAAAAATATGCTCTTCATGGGAGAGGATTAAATACTACTGCAAACATCACTTCTCTTGGATTTGGTGAAGAAATGCTCATAGCATCTCGTAATGGTGTATGCACAGTTAATAAAAGAGGAGTTAGGACTTGGAAAAAGAATATGCCTTATATTGATGGAACTTTTGTAACTTTAAGAATAAATACTAATAAAATAAAAAATATATATGAATATATAAAACGTAGAGAATACACTAAAAATGAATAAATAATAATGGAAGATTTAAAAATGAATGTTGTTGAGATAGATCTTGAAAAGACTTTCGCTAAAAAGTTAGGAATGAGAACTACAGCAATGAAATTATTTCAAGATTTAGAAAATGAAACTGAAGTAATATTGGATTTTAAAGATATTGAGTTCATGAGTAGATCCTTTGCACAAGAATATGTTTATCAGAAACACAAGTCTAAAGTATGTGTTAGGGAGTCTAATATGTCTGATTTTGTGAGGGGATTGTTAGAAGTTGTTGAAGAGGATTATAAAGAGACTTGTTTATCATAATTTAAGTAAGTTGTTATAAAAAGTAGTATTATATAATAGACTCTTGTTTGAGAATCATAGGTAGGGTAACATCTTTGCATTATGATGATATCCCATATTTTCATGTTTTTTTCCCACTATTTTTTTTTCTAGATTTTGATGAGTAAAATTTCATATAATTCATTTAAATGCCAATTTGTTCTGGCCTGTTATTGGTAAAGTATTTTTAATTGCTTCAATAAAATATTATTCATGGTATCAAAAAATAATGTGCTAACTTCCATTTTGTTTGTACAATATCCAAAATGTTCAACATGTAGAAAAGCTAAAAAATGGTTAGATGAACATAACATTGATTATCAGTCAAAACATATTGTTGAAGATAATCCTACAGCTGATGAATTGCGTGAATGGTGGGAAATTTCTGATTTGCCTTTAAAAAGATTTTTCAACACTAGTGGTATGAAATATCGTGAATTGAAATTAAAAGATAAATTACCTGAAATGTCTGAGGATGAACAATTAAATATTTTGGCAACTGATGGGATGCTAGTTAAAAGACCAATTATTGTTGATGATGATTTTGTACTGGTAGGATTTAAAGTTAATCAATGGGAAGAAAAATTATTATAATTATAATTTAAATAGTATTTAAGTCATATATACTCATTATAGTAGAGGTGAGTTAATATGAATCTTAAAAATATTCTTTTAATTGCTCTCCTGTTAATTATTTTGACTACATGGGGAGGTGTAGTTAGTGCATCACAGGATAATGCGGATGATGCATTAACGGTTAGTGAAGATTCAAATCCTGAATCTTTAAGTGTTGATGAATGTTTAAGTCAATTGGAGTCGTTGGATTCAAATGAATTATCTACAACCAATAATAATATTATTTTAGAAAAAACAGATACTCCTCCTATTGCTGCGGGAGCTAATTCTAAAATAAATCCTAAATTAAGTATTTCCAAAGCTACTTTTAAAACCAAAGCAAAAACCAAAAAATATTCCATAACCTTAAAATCATATAATAAAGCCATTAAAAATACTAATGTATATTTAAAAATTGGTAAAAAAACTTTCAATGCAAAAACTGATAATAATGGTAAAGCAACATTCCTAATAAAAAAATTAACTAAAAAAGGAAAATACTCCGGAACTTTCAGTTTTAAAGGAAGTAAATATTATTATGCTATAACTAAAAAACTATCAGTTACCATTACCAAGAAAAAATGCACAATCAAAGTATCTGGTGGTTCAAACAAAGGAGATACTTTTGTTGATTCATCACAAGCATTCCAAAGTTTAAATTCATTCAGATTAGAGGATGGAGTATGGTATTGGAATAAAGATGATACAACAAAAACTTATTTCAACACTGGAGGAAATACAACTCTTAAAGCTTTATCATGGGATTCTGATCTTGAAGAAACAGCAAAAATCAGAGCAAAAGAAATTTCCATTTCATTTTCACATAATCGTCCGGATGGTTCCAGCTGCTGGACAATATATCCTGATTACTGGGGAATGGGTGAAAATATTGCTTACGGTACAAGTTTATCCGGTAAAGCAGTTACTGAATTATGGAAAGAAACTAATGATCCTTACTCAGGACAAGGACATAGACGTAACATGCTTGATCCAGGATTCAATCGTGTTGGAATTGCTGGATTTGAAAAAGATGGTATAATCTATTGGGTTCAGGCTTTCGGATATAAATAAAATTAAATTGAGAGAAAATAATCATAAATTTCTCTCATATCTATTTTTTTGAGTCTGTAAAATTTTATAG
>SUTL01000069.1 GCA_015062925.1 Methanobrevibacter thaueri | reverse complement strand
TATGGTGGCATTAGCTGCAAAACATCATGATATTCCATTTTATGTTGCTGCACCTTACTCTACTTTTGATAATGAAATTTCAATATATGATACTGTTATTGAGGAAAGGGATGGTGATGAAGTAAGATATTATGGTGGGGCTAGAATTTGCCCTGAAGGTACTGAGGTTATTAATCCTGCTTTTGATATAACTCCAAAAGAATTAATAACTGGTATTATCACTGAAAAAGGAATAATTGATCCAATTTAAGGGAATTAAACATTCCCAAATTTTACTATTTTTCATTGTTCTCATTTAAAAAATTGTATTAATCACATAAAATTGATTTAAACTTGTTAAATTTACTTCAATAAATCATAAAGTATATATTTGGCTAGTAAGAATATAATACTGGAACTAAAATTTGTGTTTTTAATTTTAGGGATAGGAAAATATTTTATAAAAAATCACCATTTAGTTTTAATTAAAAAAATATTGTGATTAATATGATGAACAAATTAGAATATTTAAAAAATAGAGATTTGTTTGTTAAATTATGGTTCATGACATATTTAACACATGTATTCCGGGTTTTAGATATTAATGAGGAAGTGAAAGATGTTTTACCCACTGAAAACATATCTTTATCAAATATTTAAAGACCTAAAATTTTTGATCACTTGTTAGATTTTAAAATATTGACAAAATCTGGAAAAATAATAATATTTGAATTTAAAAAAAACAGCTTAACAAATGCTGATTTAAAACAGTTATTTGAATATTATAAGCCTCATTTCTGTAAAGATGGTGAAAATGTAAGTTCGATATTCATTGTTATATCTAAAGGTGGAAAACTCACTGAATATGCCATTTCTGATATTAAATTTACGCCAAAAATCATCAAAACTAAACTCATTAACAAACAAGAAGATTTAAAAACCATCAGAAATAAATTCAAAAACAACATACAATTGACCTCAATAGAATGCTCACTATTGGTGTCATTACCATTATTTGATTTGGAAGAAACCGAAGAAAATATTGTAAAAGAAATCTGTAGTTATATCAATTAAAAACCAAAATGCATACCAAAAGATGAGATTGATGGTTTTGTAGCAGGAATGTACTTAAATATATGTGAATACATTAAGTTTGAAGAACAAGATGAATTATTGGAGATGATTGATATGGAAACAAGAACACGCGGTATACGTGAAAGTATATTTAATGAGGGTAAGAATCAAGGTTTTAATGATGGGAGAAAAAGTGTTGTTAGAGATTTGGCTGAGAATTATTCTATTGAAGAGGTTGCAGGAATTCTTAAAATTTCAGTTAATGAAGTATGGGATATTATTAATGATTAACTAATATTTCCATTCTTTTTTTGTTATTTGATATTTTTTCTATCATTTGAGGGAGTTTCGGATGGAGGATATTGAAACAATGTCTGTCGGTATACGTTAAAGTATGATTAATGCAGGTAATGCTCGGGGGTTTAAAAAAGGTGGAAAAAGCATTGTCCTTCTTTTGGTTGAAAATTATCATATTGAAGAAGCCGCTGCTATTCTTAATATCTCATTAGATGAAATGGTTGAGATACTTAATGTGTAATATCCTTATTTTCTGTTATTCTACCATCAATTGCGACATGCCATTCTCCGGGGGATGTTGATTTAACTTTACGTGTATTTATAATTTCTATTTTTTTATTTTTCTTTTCACATGCTTCAGCCAATCGTTTTTTTCCCTGATTATATGTATCTGAGAATTCATAATAATTAATTATTCCGCCATCTTCAATTAAATCAATTGCAACATCAAGGAAAGTATAGGCAAGACCTGGAAGGTTCATAATAATTCTATCAAATTTTGTTTTAAATGATTTGCTGACCTCCCGCACATCTCCACAATATGTGTGGATACTACCTTTCAGTTTGTTTAATTTTATATTCTCATCTAAATATTTAATTGCAGATTCATTAATGTCTACGGCAGTTATATCTGTTTTTTTGTTACGGGCAATGACTATAGGAAAAGGTCCTATTCCACAGAACATATCAAGAATTTTTTCACCTTCACATACACTTTCCATCACACGTTTTCTTTCAGTTGCCAGTCTTGGTGAAAAATAAACCTCACGAACATCCAATTTCAACCTCGCAGTATGTTCCTTATGAATAGTAACAGAATCATCCTCTCCAGCTAAAAATTCCAAATCCCTGACACGTGTTGTTCCTTTAACCGCACTTTTTTTCATATAAACACTTTTTCTTTTTGTGAATTTAAGCACAGCCTCACCAATTTTAAATTTATTATCAATTAAATTATCAGGAATTTCTAAAATAACAATATCGCCAATAGTATCAAATGAAGTTCTCAATTCATCAATCTCATCTTTTGACAAATCATCTTCTAATAATTCACTGAAATTATGAGCTACTTTTTTCATAGGTTCTAATTCAACATCCACCAACGTATACTCATTAACATTATCATTCACAGGAATATATCCAAATTCACCATCAGTTTTAATCCTATATTCCATACTCATTAATCCTTTTTCCATTAATTTTATACGTGTATCATTTAATTGTTTTAATGGAACTTTTACACTTTTCATAAAATTTATTATGTTTAAATTATTATATAATGTATTATGTTTTATTTAGTGGGTTTAGGATTATTTGATGAAAAAGATATATCTTTGAAAGGATTGGAATGTTTGAAAAATGTTGATAAAATTTATGCTGAATTTTTCACTTCAAGATTATTCGGATCAAGTTTTGAAGCTATTGAAAATTTAATCGGTCAGAAAATTGAAGTTTTAGTTAGAAATGAAGTTGAAGAAGAACATAAATTTATAGATGAAGCTAAAACACAGAATATTGCTTTAATTACTGGTGGTGATCCTTTAATTGCAACTACTCACAGTGATTTTCTTGTTCAGTGTTCTAAAAAAGATATTGATTATGAGGTTATTCATGGATCCTCTATTTTATCTTCAGCTCCGGCTATTTCCGGTCTTCAGGGTTATAAGTTTGGTAAAGTTACAACTATCCCATTTCCGGATTATAATTTTTATCCAAAATCTCCTTATGAGGCTATTGAGGAAAATCTTAAAATGGATTTGCATACTTTAGTTTTACTTGATATTCAGGCTCATAAGGATAGATATATGACTGTTAATGAGGGTTTAAAGTATTTGATGAGTATTTATGATGATTTAGATCGTGAAGGGTTAGTTACTCCTGATACTTTGGCTTTAGGTATTGCTCGTGTTGGTTCCAGTGATGTTGTTGTTCGTGCGGGTAAAATTATTGAATTGATTGATTTTGATTTTGGTGGTCCTCTTCATTGTATTGTGATTCCTTCTAAATTGCATGTTGTTGAGGCGGAATATCTTGTTGAAATTGCTGGTGCTAGTTCTGATGTTCTTGATGAGGTTTGATGGTTTTTTTTTTAATTTAAAGGGGGAGTGGAAGCAGGTGTTTTTTTCTACTTCCTATGAACATATTCTAATCATTTTGGAGATTATAAAATGGTTGACTGATGTTCATCATAAGATATGAAATTAAGTTCATATCGATTATTAATTATATTTTAATAATATATAAATCTTACTAAACACACCTTATTTTCACAAAAAACTCCAAAAAATACCAAAACCAACATTCTCTCCAAACACAATTAAAAATAACAAAACATAGAAAAAACCCCCCAAACGAAATGAATAAAACTATATATTGATATTAAAAAATAAACAAAAAAATATAAACATTAAAATCCAAAAAATATAACTAATGAAAAATAATACTCAATATGCCCACCTGCAACGAAAAAACAACTCTATAAACACAAAACTAATCCACAATCAAATACAATCAAAAAACTACACATTTAAATACTACAAAAAATACTCCTCCCTCATAATAAAAGAATACAAACAACACAAATCACTATTTAAAGCATCACAAATAATCGGAATAGATTATAATATAGTTATAAACTGGTATGTTCAAGGCCAATTAAATAACCCTAAATTCCGAGGATTCTATCTATTAATCAATGAAATAAACCAGAACTCCAACACAAAATCCGAAACCAAAAACCCGACTCAAATCGAACAAAAACCAGAAATCCCTGAAGATAAATATGTCCTATCAGAATATGGTGACGGATGGAGCTATAAAACATATATAGATGGTGAAAAAATATTCATAATATCAAATGAATTAGAAACATTAAAAAAGAAAATAAAAAAGAAACACTTGCCTTTAGATTAAAATTAAATATATGAAATATACTATTTTTTTCCCTAATTTTCAATCTTTAAATTTTAATGGAAGTACAATATTCATTAAAACTCGTCATAATGCTTGCTAATAAGACTAATACATTTATAAACTAGTTTGTGCAATCTATTCTTATGACTAGAAATAAACGTGTTACAATTAGCATCAATAATGATGTCGACTTGGATTTTAGAAGATTAGCATCCAGTAAGATGTTATTCAAAACTGGATGGTATTCTAAAGCAATTGAAGAAGCGATGTTATTGTGGATGGAAAAAGAAGGTTAATACTAAATTTTTTCTTTTTTTTATTTTTTTTTAAACTATTTTTTAATCATTAACTATTTAAATTAAAACTAATCTAACTTATTATTATAGAGTGGTGTCAGTAATGGATGATGATGAATTAAGAACCGTTAGGGTTTATACTAAAAAATATAATAGTAAAGACAAAAATGGTAAATCTGTTGAAAAAGAATCCAAACAAAAACAGGTTAGTTTAAAAAAAGAAGATCCTTTTGAAGATAATGATTTAGTGAAAGTATTGTCAAAAGAGGATTATCAGAAATTAATTGATAATCAATTTTCAGATGAAAGATTAGATGAATTTAAACATATTATTGAAGCAAAGGATGCTGAAATTGAAGAATTAGAGAATCAAATTCAAACACTTAAATCTTCATTTTTTGATGATGTAAGTTCTCTTAAAGATGAATTGACATATAAAAATGAATTATTAAAAGCTAAAGATGAGATTCATCAATTGAATAAGGAGAATAAATTAATTAATGATGAAAGAGTTGCTATTTTCAAGGAACTTGATTATAAAAATAAAATGATTCTTGCATATAATGTTGAGTTGAATAAATCTATTTTAAATGCTATTAATGTTGTTATTGATGAAGCAAGAGATAATATTAATCAGAGAAATGAATTGCTTGTTGAGGATTTAAATAAATCTATTGATAAAGCAAAACATGATGTTAATGAGAAGAATAAGGCTATTGCTTATGATATTAAATCCACTGTTCAGGATATGAATGAACAAATCAAAAACACAAGCACTCTTAAAATGATATTAAATAAAAAGAAAATTAATTTAAGAGTACCTACTGATGATTTACTCAAACCATTTGATTTTGATTTAAATATTGATCAATTACTTTCACCTCAAGCATTAGAACTTGATGCAGCGGAAATTTTAAAAGAAGTAATGCCTAAACTTCCAGAACCATTCTCTAAATATATTGATTCTATTGAAGAGGCACCAGAAACAATTGATATATCATCAAAAAAAGAGGAAGATGAATGAAAACTTTCAACACAGGTAAAGTAACTTTTAAATATCCTTCTTCATGGGAGGTTGAAAAAGCAGATATTCTTTCAAATCCTGATTGTATTGCAACATTATCCAAAGGTCAGGGAAATTTGATTAATGTGGTGATGTTTCCAACAGAAACTAATCTGGATGATTATAAGATTTTCATGGAAGATATGATTTGTGATGATGGGGGAGTTATTTTAAGTTCGGATTTTGTTTTAATTGCAAATAATGATGCTATTAAACTTCATGCGAATATGGATACTCCGGATATTAATTTTGACATTCATACTTATGTTTTCATTATACATAAGGCAATATATATTTTTGAATTAAGAACTTTGGATGTATCTGGTGAATCTGAAAGTGAATTTGAAAAGATTATTTCATCTTTTAAGATTTTAGAATAATTGTGTGTATTCAAGCAGATAATCCATATGATTTTTATCTAGTATTTTTAGTGTTGAGATGTTTTGTGGGGTTGTTGTTGATCTTTCTTCTACAAGATTTCTCAATGATTTATTTTTCATGTGTGTGTGGATTTCACGTATTGTGAATTCCATATTTTCAATATTTTTCTTTTCCAATTCTTTTTGTGTTATATTTTCATAAATTGGATATTTATTTAAATCATATGCTTTTGTTGGTGTTTGCAGGATGTTTAGGTGACTGTAGTAATTTGCACTGTCTTTTAAAAATCCGTCAATTCCCATGTAAGTTAGGATTGGCATGAATGATATTTCACAGAATGGGAATATAAAGTAACTGTTTTTTTTAGCTTCTTTTTTTAATGATATGATTGTTTCCACTAATTCTTTTGGATTGGTTAGTAAGTGGTCTGCGTTTGCTATTATAAATCCATTATAGCCTATTTCTTCTAGTTGTTTTAGACAGTGTATTCTTAAATCAGTGTATTTGGATCCTTGTATTACTGCTATGGTGCATTCATCGGTATTTTCTTTTGCTTGTTTTAGTGTTTCTTTAACGTTGTATTCTGCGATTTCCTTGTCGATATTGTGTGCGGACCCTTGTGTTGGGGCGATTTTTAGGTCGTTTTTTGAGAATAGTTTTGGTGTTAGTTCGTTGTTTATTTTTCCTATTCTTCCTGGTCCGTCATGGGATTTTATTTCAAATTTTGTTATCATATGTATATTTATTATTTTTTTAGGTTTATATAAATTTTTCATAAGGTGTAATCTTTTAGGTTACACAAGCAAAAATTTTAGTAAGCTTTATATATAGTTTTTTAAAGACTATAATTATGGATTTGAGGAAATAATTCCTATGATTATCCGAGGTGTGTTTTCAATGTCTATAATAAATCGTCTTAAATCCTTATTTAAAGGAGACAATGAAGAAAATGGCATCAATAATGATGTATCAAACACATCTGACGATGTCAAAGTTACATCTTCAAAAAATGTAAATGATCCTATCGTTTCAGGAACAAAAAAAACTGTACCTATAGAAGATGCAGTTAAAAAAGATTCCAAAGATAGTGACAAAGATTTAACTTTCAAAAAAGACATCAAAAATTTAGAAGAAGAATCATCAGAAAAAATTGTGGAAAAAGTTGAAGCTATTGAGGAAGATACACCTCAAAAAACTGAAACTATAAAAAATGATGAAACTCCTAAAGATGTTAAACAAGAAGTTAAAGAAGATTTAAAAATTAAAAATAATGAGAGAGATAAAATGACTTTATTGACTGATAAAGAATTATTAAATGATAGTAATCGTGACCCAGATTTCACTGCTGAATTTATCGATGCTGGAATAGAAACTGTAAAACACTGTTTCCAATGTGGTACTTGTAGTGGAAGCTGCCCATCTGGTAGAAGAACCCCGTACAAAGTAAGACAAATAGTCAGAAAATGTTTACTTGGATTAAAAGATGAAGTAATCACTGATGATGCTTTATGGATGTGTACTACCTGTTACACTTGCCAAGAAAGATGTCTTAGAAGTGTTAAAATTGTAGAAATCATCAAAAAAGCACGTAACATTGCAGCTCACGCAGGATACATGGCAAAACCTCACAAAATGACAGGTGTATATGTAATTAACACTGGCCATGCTGTACCAATCAATGACACTGTTAAAGCATTAAGAGCAAAAATAGGTCTTCCTGAAGTACCTCCAACAACTCATGCTAACCCAGACGCATTAGAAGAAGTACAAAAATTATGTAAAATTACTGCATTTGACGAATTAATCGGTTATGATGAAGCAACCGGCGGATTAAAAGAATAAATGAAATTGAGGAGAGTTATAATATGGAAATTGCATATTTCTTAGGTTGTATTATGAACAACCGTTACCCTGGTGTTGAAAAAGCTACCAGAAAATTATTCGAAGCATTAGATATTAAATTAACAGACATGGAAGGAGCATCATGTTGCCCAGCTCCAGGTGTATTCGGATCTTTCGATGAAGAAACTTGGGCTACTATCGCAGCACGTAACTTAACTATTGCTGAAGACATGGGCGCAGACATTATGACAGAATGTAATGGATGTTTCGGTTCATTATTTGAATGTAATCACATTTTAAAAGAAGATGACGAAAAAAGAGCAAAAGTTAACGCTAACTTAGCTGAAATTGGTAGAGAATTCAAAGGAACTTCTAATGTAAAACACTTTGCTCAAATCTTAAGAGACGATGTTGGATTTGAAAAATTAGCTTCCTTAATCGAAAAACCTTTAGACTTAAACGTTGCTGTACACTACGGTTGCCACTTCTTAAAACCTACCGAAACTATCGGTATTGAAGATCAAGCTGAAAACCCATCTATCTTAGATGATCTTGTAGAAATTACCGGTGCTAAATCTGTAGACTACAAAGACAAAATGATGTGCTGTGGTGCAGGTGGAGGTTTAAGAGCAAGAGATTTAGATGTAACTACTAGTTTCACTAAAGAAAAACTTGATCACATGACTGAAGCAGGCGTAGATGCTATTGTTAACGTATGTCCTTTCTGTCACATGCAATTTGACCAAGGTCAAACTGAAGTAAATGAAAGATACGGAACTGACTTTGCATTACCAGTATTCCACTTAGCTCAATTATACGGATTAGCTATGGGATTATCTGCTGAAGAATTAACATTCGATGCTCAAAAAATTGATGCAACTCCTGCTATTAAAAAAGCATTAGGAGAATAAGGGATTTAAATAAATCCTTTATTTTATAATTTTTTTTAGGCATTGAAAACACATTTTGGATTGTTATCTTTAATGATAACTATTTTTTTTTATAATGAATTTTTTTGTTTGTATCCATACGAATTATTCGTAATCACATTTTAAATATGAGAAATATTATAAAATAAAACATTAAAACAACTGAGGTGAAAAACATGTTCGTAGCAACATTAGCCGGAATATTTAAATATGCAGACCTTCCAGAAGAATATGAATCATATGTCCAATTCAAAGCAACAATAGAAAAAAAAGAACTAAAAAATAGTGATGAAATAGCAATTCTAGACATTGCCGGAACTTCAACACACCATGTTCTATTTTTAGACTCATACAAAAACACAAGTGAAATAGAAAAAGAACTAAAAGACGCAGATGCAAAAATCAATCATACAACTTTAAAAATCATAGGTGGACATTTATGAGTTTGCCATCAGAACAAAATTGGTTAGTTCTAAATAATCTCATTAAAGACCTAATACAAAAAGGATATACAATACCAAAAGGAATAAACTCAGAGATGGGTATAATCAGATCTTCAATCAGCTCATATAAAAAAGACCCATCACATCCAGAATTAATCAATTCTTTGGCAAAAGCAGAAATGTCTTTAAACAAAATTCAAGGAACTCTTTTAACAATAGCTGAACAAGAAGGCGAGGATTATGTTAATCATTGGCTTGACTTATTAAAACAAGCAATGCAAGGAAAAGAAGTTTTCCAATTTCCAGATTCAAGATCAAAATTTTTAGTAAATACTCCTCCAGGCCTAACAACCGGTAGAATCAATTTAAAAGTCCCATTAGCCGAAGAAAGAGTTCAGGAAATTGCAGAATGGAATGGATTAATCATTGAATTTGAAGACGATGTAACAGTTGAATTACATGGAGATAAAAAAGACCTTCAATTCGGATTAAAAGAAATGGGATCATTCTTTTTAGAACAATAAAATAAAATGGTGGAAAATAATGGTTAAAATATTAGCAATAAGTGATGTTCATGGCGAAGAAAATGAAAATCTATACACTTATTTAAATAACAATGACATTGATTTAGTACTAATCTTAGGAGATATTACTAACTTCGGACCTCTAGATTTCGTTGAAACTTTTATTAATAAAGTAATAGATTGTAATGTGGATGTTATAGCAATTCCAGGTAATTGTGATCCAAATGGAATTTGCAATGCAATTAATGAGGTTTCATTTTGCCTTCACAATAATATTATCGCATATGGTGATGCAATATTATTTGGTTTCGGAGGATCTAATCCAACTCCTTTCGACACTCCAGGAGAAATGGATGATGATAAAATCTACAGACAGGTTTATGATTTATTAGCTAATTATGATTATGTTTACAATACTGAAGTGCCTAAAGTTAAAATTTTAGTTACTCATGCACCACCATTCAACACAGACGCTGATAGAGTTGAAAATGGTGAGCACGTAGGCAGTCCAGGAATTTTAAAATCTATTCATGAGTTTGAACCTCAAATCAATCTTTGTGGACACATTCATGAAGCAAAATCCCTTAGTAAAATTGGAAAAACTACAGACGTAGCAAATCCAGGAATGCTTAAGGATAATGGAGCTGTTTTAATAGATGTTAAAGATGGCTCAAATTATGATATAAATATTATTTCATTAAACGAATAATTTATATTATTCTCTCTTTTTTTTATCTTTAAAATGCAAGAATACCACAACTTCTGCAAGTTGTGGATGAATTGCACTATTGGGTGTACTGTCTTTTTTAATTAATTTTATTGTGTTTTATTTTATTTGCGTTTTTTTTTGAGGCTAT